>JALYJS010000232.1 GCA_030799345.1 Pseudomonadota bacterium
CGCCACGGTCGGACCGCGCGGCGGCACGAATAACACGTCGTTGGACTGGAGCCGCGCGTCACGGCTGCTGTCGCCGCGGAGCAGCATGTCGTACACGTCAAGCGTCTGGACCGTACGCCCTCCCCGCTTGAGCTGCACGCGCCGCAGGGATCCGGATTCGGCCACGCCGCCGCTGACGAAGAGCGCATTCGTCGCCGTGGACAGGCCGGTGACGACGTACGAGCCGGGACGCTCGACGTCGCCGAGCACGAACACGCGTATTGAGCGCAATTCGCCCATCGTCACACTGGCCGTAACGCCGATCATCTGCTCGGACACGCGCTCCTGGATCAGCTCGCGTACATTCCCGAAGCTCTGCCCGGCGACGGAGATGGGGCCGATACCGGGAAAATTGACGTGCCCTTCCCGGGTGACCGCCAGGTTGTGCAGCACATTCTGCTTGCCGAAAAGCTGGACCCGCACCTCGTCCCCCGGCCCGATCGTGTATTCGGCGGGCACGGGAACATCCGTTGCCGGGAAAAACGTCACCGCCAGGTCCTGAAACAGCGCGTAGCCGAAGGGTTCGAGCGCGTCGACGCCAAAACGCTCGAGCGGCAGCAGGGTCACTTCCGCAACCAGCGGCCGTAGGCTCGACTCCGCCTCTATGCGGCGCGCCGCCTGCTGCTCGGTCAATCCGGCAAGCGCTATCGTGGCGACGCCCGGAAACCGAATGCGGCCATCGTCATCCAGTTCATACGTGGCGGTTCCCAGCAACAGACCCAGTTGCGAATTCCGTAGTACCCGCTGCTGAAACAATCGTTCCACTTCCGGATCAACCAGGCCGCTCGACTCCAGTCGCGCCAGCTCCTGAAGCTCACGCTGCTCGTCGTCGATCGCCTGTGAGGAACCGGATACCGGCTCTACAGCCTGCGACCGTGCGCGTCGCGCAATGTCCGTCGGATCGCCGTGAGCGTACGGGAGGCGGAGTTTGACTATGACGGTGCTGCGGGCCTCCAGAATTGGCGGCCCGATAGGCTCGCCTTCCTCGGACGTCTGGGACGGCACCGGCGCGGCCTGCTGGAGGCGCAGATCGTCAGCGGGCTGTTGTTGCTGCAGATCGAGATCGGTGATGCCGAGCGCGCGCATGACTGCCTGCCGTTCTGATTCCGGCAGCTGCCCCAGCATCCGTAGCTGTTCCGCACTCGGCGTAGTGACGGGTGCTGGCAATGAGCCCGGCGCAGGCAGCTGCGCCTGCGCCGTTGCGACTAACAGGAGCGCGGCAACCGCTGTGAGGCTCATGACCGTCCGGAAATGTCTTGCGATGCCCTTCACTCAAACTCCCAGGTCCACTGGACGAAGCCTCTCACGTCTTCGGTGTCGGCTGCTGTTGACTCCGTTTCGCGCTGCTCGTATCCAGCTGCGATGGCCAGTTCGCCGCCCCATAGCGCCCGCCGATGATACAGGTCGGCAGAGTGGATTTTAGCCGCAGCGGTCGAGATCGAGTGCACCGGATTGGCGCTTTCGCGGTTGATATCCGCGCTCTGCGCAGCCAGTTCCCAGCTGCTGCCGTCGGGCTCGATCAGCATGAAGCCGGCGGCGATCTGCTGGCTGTCGCCGTCCAGCGCGTGGCCGACGGAGCGGTCGCGATACTGGTATCCGTCGGTGTAAATGAGGTTGCGGTAGGCGCAGCCGAACTGGGGTTCGCTCTGGTAGAACGCGCAGGCCGTATCGGCGTACTCAACGTGCGCACGCCAGGACCGCTCGCCCATCCCGCCCCAGACCTCAGCGCCGGCGAGTCCAATGTACTTGCTGGGCATGCCATTCGCCTCGTCTTCGCCGATCGCCTGCGCATAAAGCGCCACCGGCGCCCATGGCAGTGACCAGCGAGCGTCGAATCCGGCTAGCTGGTTGCCCGGCTGATCTTCGATCGTTTCATCGTTGTCATTGCCGGCGAGCAGATCTACGAACGTATCGAAATCGCAGGGCCGGCCCTCGCCGCACCACTGGGCACTGCGCGACAGTCCGACTTCGAGCCGTGGGTGCGGCTTCCAGGTGACTCGCATGCCGAATAACCGCGCGTCCGGCGCGTCTTCGCGATCGCCTTCGAACTGTCCCATCGTCGCGACCACGCGCCACTGTCCGATCCATTCAAACCAGGGATGCTTGACCGGATCGGAGAAATTCCGCTCGATCGTGATGGAGGGCAGCGGGCGCGCATTTGTGCCGAGGATCAGGCTGCCTTCCCAGCCCGGTCCCCACCAGCGATCGATGTAGCCGGCGTGCAGCATCCAGTTACCGAGCACCGCCGCGACATAGCTGCCGTCCGCGCGGAAATCCTTGTCATCGGAGGCATCGGCAACGGCAGTCGCCTGCAGGCGCCAGGCGAAACGGTCGCCGGTGTACTGCAGTCCACCGGACAGCTCGCCCTCTTCACGAGGCACGTCGCCGAAACGACGCAGCGTCATCGGCTCCACGGAGCCTGCGGCGCGCGCATTCCATCGGGGTGACCCGGTGCGCGTCACATCGGCTGCTGCGGACCGCACGCGGGCGAGCGCGGCCGTCACATGCGCCGGATGCCCGGCATCGCCTGCGTTGTCGCGGACATCACGTGCGACCTCTGCCCAGGACACGGGCCATGCGGTCAGGGGAGCGCGCACGATCCCGGCGTCCGACAGCAGCTGCAAGTCATGACGCAGGCGTGCATCGCCGGGCGCTGCCCAGGGATCGGCGGAGGCCGTAAACACGGCGAGGCAGGCGACTACCGGCGCGGCGATCCAGGGGGGCGCGTATTTGATCATTGCTTCAGGAAAGTGACGTAAGCGCCCGTTATGACGGGAAAATCCGCTCGCATTGTAGGCGTCGCGCAAACCGCCATGCAACAGAATATCGGTTTCAGCGGTGGCGGGCGATCCAGGCGGCAATACCCGCAATCTCTGCGGGCGGTTTGCGATCGCCGAGCGGCAGCAGTTCGTTGCACAGCTTCTTGCCGAGCTCGACGCCCCACTGATCGAAGGGGTTCAGGTTCCACAGCACGGATTCGACAAACACCTTGTGCTCGTACAGCGCGACGAGGCGGCCGAGCATTGCCGGATCGAGTTGCGGAAACGCGAGCACAGTCAGCGGCCGGCTCCCGGCATGGCGACGATGCGGCTCGGCGGATTCGTGGCCGGCCATCAGCGCCTGCGCCTGTGCCAGGCAGTTTGCAATCACCAGTTCGTCCGCCTGGCGGTCGGCTGCGCCACTCGCCGGCAGCAGGAAGTCGAGGCTGACCGAAGCCGTGCCCTGGTGCAGCAACTGGAAGAACGAGTGCTGACCATTTGAGCCCGCTTCGCCCCAGATCACGGCGCCCGTTTCGCCGACGACCGGTTTCCCGGCGCGCGTCACCTGCTTACCCAGGCTTTCCATCTCGAGCTGCTGCAGGTAGGCCGGCAGGCGCGCCAGGCGCTGCGTGTAAGGCAGCACGGCATGGCTCGCGCAGCCGAGTGCATTGCGATTCCAGATGGCGATCAGTCCCAGCAGTACCGGGAGGTTGTCGGTCCAGGCGGTAGTGCAGAAGTGCCGGTCCATCGCGTGTGCACCCGCCAGCATCGCCTCGAAATGCGAGGTGCCGATCGCAAGCTCGATTGCGAGACCGACGGCGGACCACAGCGAGTAGCGTCCGCCGACCCAGTCCCACATGGCGAAGCGCGCATCGTCCGCGATGCCGAATTCATCCATCGCCTTCGCATTCACCGAGACCGCCGCGAACTGCCGCGCGACTGCGGCCTCCCCGCTGTTTGCGACCAGCCAGGCTCGCGCCCGGCGCGCATTGGCGATCGTCTCCTGGGTCGTGAATGTCTTTGAGCAGATGATGAACAGTGTGCTCTGCGGGTCGAGATGGTCAGCAAGGTCCGCCAACTGCGTGCCGTCGACATTCGAGACGAAGTGGCAGCGCACAGGGCCGGAATGGAATGGCTTGAGCGCAGCGACCGCCATCGCCGGGCCGAGATCGCTGCCGCCGATGCCGATGTTGACGACGTCGGTGAAGCGCTGGCCGGTGCTGCCGGTCCGCTTGCCATCATGGACGTCGCGCACGAACGCCGCGCACTGGGCGCGCACGGCAAGGACTTCCCGGTGCAGCGGTACGAGCTCCAGCGGCAAGCTGCCGCCTGCCGGCGCACGCAGCAGCGTGTGGAGCGCCGCGCGGTTCTCCGTCTCGTTGACCACTGCGCCAGAGAACAGCGCCTCGATGCGCCCGCGCAGTCCGACGGCATCCGCGCGCTCGATCAACGCCTGCAACGCATCGGTGTCGATGCGTTGGCGGCTGAAGTCGAGCAGCAGGCCCTCGTGTTCACGCGAAAAGCGGATGAAACGCTCGAAATCTGACGAGAACAGTTCCCGAACGGTGGTCCCGGCCAGACGCTCGGCATGCGGCCTGAGCCCGGCGGAGATCACGTCGCGATCACCGTCAGCCCTTCACGCGAGGCCGCTTCCGACAAACGTAGGTCACAGCAAACGAACTCCACGGACCGCGCCCGACCGTCGGCGGTTGCCAGCGCAGCAGCAAGCTGAAGGCTGTCAGCCGCTCGCAAAGCGTGAATGCGTAAAAGCCGCTGCGCAGAGT
>JALYJS010000283.1 GCA_030799345.1 Pseudomonadota bacterium
CGTCGGCAGCGTCTGGCTGTAGTCGCGGGAGATATCGCTGTAGAAGCCGCCGACCACCCACTGCAGGCGGCTGTCATTGTCGGAGGAGAGACGCAGTTCCTGCGTGAATACTTCGACATCGGTCGCATCGTGCAGCGGCGAATTGAAGCGCACCTGGTTGCCCGTGCCACCGAGGTCGAACGTCACGCTGCCGGTGAGTTGCGAAGCGTCGCGGACGACGAGGATGTCACGATCCGTGAACGAACTGATCGACGTCAGCACCACGGGGCCGAGGTCGAATTCCATGTTCAGGTCGGCGAGCAGGAAGTCATCGGTGAACTTTTCCTGCAGTTGCACGTACTGCTCCCGCTCGCCGATGGCGATCGGCAACTCGGTGGTCGTGAACGGGTTCGCGAGGATGTTCCATTCATCCATGCGGTTGAAGCCGTCCATGTCGACTTCCTGGTACATCACGCGCGGGGTGATCGTAACGTTCTCGGTCGGCTCAAAGCGGAACGCAATACGGCCACCCTGACGCGTACCACCGTTGACGTCGTCGTCGATCGCGCCGCCCGGGCGGATCGCGTCGATATAGCCCGGAATATCGTTGTAGTAGCCGACGATGCGCAGTGCGGCGCGGTCTCCTATCGCCATGTTCACCATGCCGCGAACGTTGCCGCCAGTGTCCCCGCCGTCAATGGTGCTGACGCCGGCCTCCACACTCCCGTAGTCGTCCAGCGTGTCCGGCTGGTTGCTGATGTAGCGCACAGTGCCAGCGAGCGAGCCGGAGCCGAACAGCGTGCCTTGCGGGCCGCGCAGCACTTCGACGCGATTCAGGTCATAGAGCTCGAGGTCGGGCGTGAACAGCGACAGCGAGACCACCGACTCGTCAAAGTACACGCCGACCTGTTCCTTGACGCCCGCGAGGTCGCGGTCGATCTTGCCGGCGGAAATGCCGCGCATGCCGACCTGGCTCTGGCCGGGGCCGAGGTTCTGCACCGTCAGGCCCGCGACATTGCGCGAGACATCCTCGATGTTCGTGATGCCGGCATTGCGCATCGCTTCCTCGGTGCGCGCACTGACGGCGAAGGGCACGTCCTGCAGGGATTCAGCGCGCTTGCGCGCCGTTACCGTGACTTCGCCGAGCACGGTCTGCGCGCTCGCGCTGTTCGCGATGGCCAGCGCCACTGCGGCGGCCACCAGGGACGTGGGTCGCGGCCGGATGATCCTGTTCATGTCGAACTCCCGATTGTTGCCCGTTAATGCGGGCGTGTTGTATGCAAGAGTGTCTCTGCAATATGTAATTACCGCAAGTCCCGCGCAATCGTTGCGGCCAGGCAACGCCGGCGAATGCGATCGCGGCGAAACGCCCGAAGGGGGAATATGGGCCCGCTGGGATTCGAACCCAGGACCAAGGGATTCACGTGCTCCCGCCGTTTCCGGCGGGCGCGGACTATCTCTTCACCCGCGGCGCGCGGTCACCGTTTGGGTGCGGGACGCTCTCGCCTGTCATCAAGGGCACTGAAGCCCTCAGGTAGTCTCTGCACCGTCCGGCGGTGTACCGCCGGCTTGGCTCAGGATTGCCATCAGCCGCTTTCACGCTGGAAGGTTTCCCTGAATTCGTCCCGTCCACCCGATGTCTTTCGGCATCGGGGCACCTTTTTGCGAAAGATGAGTCCCCTGCTCTAACCGCTGAGCTACAGGCCCGCCGAAAGTCTAACAGCAGACTGCAGCGGCCCGCGTCAGAGGTTGCGAATCGTTCTCATTTGAAGCAGGGGCCCGATGGAATTGAGAGAATGACGTCCTAACCCGGGCACCCCAGATCACCCAGGAGCAGCTGATGACCGACCAGAAATTCTCGAGACGCCGCTTGCTGCAGGGCGCGATCGCCGGCTTCGCCGCCGTGCCCGCCGCCTCCCTCATCGCACGCAGCGCGCATGCGGCGGAACCGCTGTCGGAATCCGATCCGACCGCGAAGTCGCTCGCCTACGTGGTCGATGCCAAGAAAGTCGACGCAAAGGCGAATCCGAACTATAAGCCCGGACAGATCTGCGGGAACTGCATCCAGTACACCGGCAAGCCGGGTGCTGCTGATGGTCCCTGCAACATCTTCCCGGGGAAGACCGTCGCGGCCGCCGGCTGGTGCAAGGTCTGGGTGCTGAAGCCCGGCACGAAAGTCGGCTGATTTTCCAGTTCAGTAACGGTTCAGGCCGGCGGCGGGAGACTGTCGCCGTCGGTACCGGCTGCCGGCAGCAAACCCTTCGAACCCGGCAGACTGGGGTGCCTCGGGACGAATGGACTGGCGGCGGCCGGGCCGGCTCACTGGCCGTTACGCTTCCGCTGTTCCAGTATCCACAAGCCGTGACGAGAAATCTCCGTGCGTGATCCCCGGTTTCCCGAGCGCCAGCCACCGCCGCGGCGGCGAGAGCCGGTCGGACCCCCGACTGGCGAACGGCTGGAAAAAGCACTTGCGGATGCGGGCGTTGCTTCGCGGCGCGATTGCGAATTCGCGATCCGTGCCGGACGCGTGCGGGTCAATGGCCGGCTCGTACTCGAGCTCCCCTGCCTCGTCGAACCCGCGCGCGACCTGGTCGAGCTCGATGGCAGCGTCGTGGACATGCGCAGGCTGGGTCCCGGACGCCAAAGCGGACGGCTTTACCTGATGCTGAACAAGCCGCGCGGCGTCATCTCGACGGCTCGCGACCCCGGCGGCCGCCCGAATGTCGTCGCGATGGTGCAGGCAGCGGTGCCCGCAGGCGAGCGCGTCTACCCGGTCGGCCGGCTGGACGCCGATTCGACCGGCCTCGTGCTGCTGACGAATGACGGCGAGTTCGCGCATCGGCTCGCGCATCCGAGCCGCGGCGTCGCCAAGGAGTATCACGTCTCGGTGCTGGGCGACCTGTCCGCGGAAGCGCTCGCCCAGCTCGGGCGCGGACTGTACCTCGCCGACCGGAGCTCGCCCGAGGGCGGCGCAAAACGCGCGCGCCTCGAGAAGGTGCGCGTGCTGAAGCGGTTGCGGAATCGCCGGCGCGGCGACCTGTCGCTGGTATCGGTAACGCTGCGTGAAGGACAGAACCGGGAAATCCGGCGCCTGTTCGCCCGCGTCGGACTCAAGGTCAAGAGCCTGGAGCGCGTCGCGCTGGGCAGCCTCCAGCTCGGCCGGCTTCCGGCAGGTCACTTCCGCGCACTCCGTGCCGAAGAGGTGCTGGCGCTCAAGCGCGCCGTCAATCTCGGATAACCACCCCCATCCCGGTACACTCGGAAGTTCCGATGTGGGGGAATTACCGATGCGTCGCGGAACTGCGTTCGCCTGCCTGGGATTTGTCGCCGCCATTGCGTTCGCGGAATCCCCGCCTGCGATCCCACCCGAGGCGATCCGCGCCCATGTCGAGTTCCTCTCCCACGACCTGCTGGAAGGCCGCGCCGCCGGCACGCGCGGCTACGACCTGGCAGCGCAGTATGTCGCGAGCCGGATGCAGGCGATTGGCCTCGAACCCGCGGGCGACGGCGAAGGCTGGATGCAGAGCGTGCCGCTCATCCAGGCGACCCGCGATCACGCGGCCTCGTCCCTCACGATTCGCGGACCCGGCGGCGAAGAGCGCCTGACACCGCTCGACGATTTCATCGCCGGTTTTTACTTCAACCAGTCGGCGAGCCGCGTGTCGGCGCCCGCGACCTATGTGGGCTATGGAATCCACGCGCCGGAACTCGGTCACGACGATTTCGCCGGCATCGACCTCGAGGGGCGCATCGCTGTCGTCCTGTCCGGCGCGCCCGCGAAGTTCCCCGGCAGCCAGCGCGCGCACTACTCTTCGCGCTCGAAGATCGAGGGCCTGGTCGCGCGCGGCGCCGTCGGCATGATCACCGTGGACACGCCGGAGGAAGAGGTACGCTCGCCGTGGGCGCGGTCCCGGCAGCTCTCGTGGAATCCGCGCATGCGGCTCGCCGATGCCGCGGGCGTGCCGGTCGATGCCTATCCGGAGATCCTCGGATCCGCTTCCGTCAGCGTCGCTGCGGCGCCCAGGCTCTTCGCCGGCGCGGCGGCGAGTGCGGAACAGGCGTTTGCCGCCGCGCGCGAAGGGCGGTTCCTGTCCTTCGAACTGCCGGGGGAAATCTCGATGACGCTCGAGAACGGGCTCGAGCGGCTGCAGAGCGGAAATGTCGTGGGACTGCTGCGCGGCAGCGATCCCACGCTCGCCGACGAGTACGTCGTGCTGACCGCGCACCTCGATCACCTCGGCCGCGGCGCCGCTGTCGACGGCGACGATATCTACAACGGCGCGCTCGACAATGCCGCCGGCGTCGCCATCGTACTCGAGGCCGCGCGCGCGCTCGCCAGCTCAACGGTGCGGCCGCGACGCTCGATCCTGTTCGTCGCGCTCACCGCCGAAGAGCGCGGGCTGCTCGGGGCTTACCATTTCGCTGCGCACCCGACCGTGCCGCGCGCAGGACTCGTCGCCAATCTCAATACCGACATGCCGGAGGCGCTGTTCCCCGTCGCCGGCATGATCCTGCTGGGTGAACCGCATTCGACGCTCGGCGACACGGCACGGGCGGCGCTCGCTGCTGAAGGACTGAGCGAGGTGCCCGATCCGACGCCCGAGGAAGTCTCGTTCGTGCGCAGCGACCAGTATCCCTTCATCCGCGCCGGCATTCCGGCGATCGTCGTGCGGCCCGGCGCCCTGTCGGCGGATCCGGCGGTGGACGCCAAGGCGCTGCAGCGCCAGTTCCGGCTGAATCACTATCACATGCCAAGCGACACGGTGGCGCTGCCCATCCACTGGCCGTCGCTCGCGCAGAACGCACAGGTCCTCGCCCGGCTGGCACGCGCGGTTGCCGATGCCGACGAACGTCCGCAATGGCTACCGGGCGATTTTTTCGGCGAGACCTTCGGCGCGAAGCGTGAGTGACGGCAGCCGGCGCATTGCCCTCTGGCTGCTGGCGGTCATCGCCTTCCTGATCGTCTACGGCTCGCTGTACCCGTTCGGCTTTGCCGGCTTCAGGGGTTCGGCTCCCCTCGAACTGCTGGCGACAATGTCGTTCGCGCGCACCACGCGCAGCGACATCGCCGCGAACGTGCTGCTCTACCTGCCGCTGGGCGCCTGCCTGACCTGGCTGCTCGCGGGTCGGCTCGGCGGGCTCGTCGCTGCGATCGTGGCGACGATCGTCGCCGCATCGCTGTCGTTCACGATCGAATTCGCCCAGCTCTACGAAACGCGGCGTGTCACGAGCCTGTCGGACGTCCTGTACAACACGATCGGCGCTTTCGCCGGCGCGTGGGTCGCGCTCGCCGTCGCGGCGACTCATCGGCGCATGCACACCTCTCCATTCGCGGGATTCCTGCGTCATCCGGTCGCAACCGCATTGTTGCTGTCATGGATCTGCTACCGCCTCGCGCCCTTCGCTCTGGTAATGGATCCGGGCAAATGGAGCTCGGCATTCGGGCCACTCGCAAGCCCGGGCTGGTGGTCGCCTGGCGAGATCCTGCCGCATGCGCTCGCCTGGCTCGTGCTGATGCCGGTCTCTGAGCGGCTCGCGCCCGGGCGCCGGGTTGCGCTCGTGCTGGGCGCGATGGCCGTCGTGCTCGCGGGCCGCGTGCTGTTTGCCGGGTTGACGCTGGAGGCCGGCGAGATCGCGGGCATGGCGGTCGCGTTCGCGCTCTGGTATCCACTGTCGCACCTGCCCACGGAGCGCGCGATCAGCCTGGTCGCCGCCGCGCTCGTCGCGCTGATCGCGATCCAGGGACTCGCGCCATTCGACTTCCAGGTCGAGCAGGACCGCTTCGCCTTCGTGCCTTTTGCCGAATCCCTGGCCCACTACCGCGCGACCAACCTCACCGACATGTTCCTGCGCTGTTTTCAGGGCGGGGCGCTGGTCTGGCTGCTGGTGCGCAGCGGCCTGCCGGTGCTCGCCGCCACCGCAGTCGGCGCCGGACTCATTTTCTCCGTGGAACTGCTGCAAACCTGGCTGCCGGGGCATCGCGCCGAGATTACCGACCCGCTGCTCGCGCTCGTTGCCGGCGGGCTCATCGCGGTGTTCGAACGCAGTCATGGCGGGCGGTGAGCGATTTCACCCGCCGGACGGAACATGACCCGGCAACGATGGTCTATCGTTTCAGCATGATTCGGGGGCTCGCCGTCCTGCTGTTGTCCGCCGTCGCGGCCCCGTTCGGGGCGGCCGTCGCCGAAGTATTGCCCACGGCCGCTCCACCACCGCCCGCCTCGAGCACCCCGACATCGCCGGAAACGACCGATGCCGCGCCCGCTCCCGATTCCAGGGCGGCGGCCGAACCGGGTCCGATGAACGGAGCACCCGCGGCCAGCCCCCCGCTCGACCCGCGCATGGAAGCCTACGACCAGTTCCGGGCACTGTACGAAACCGCACGCTTCGAGGAAGCGCTACCTTTCGCGAAACGCATCGTCGAACTGTCCGAGGCGGATCCGGATCGCGACTACGAGCTGCCGATCGCCTATAACAACCTGGGCGCCACGCAGCTCAAGCTCAGCGATTACGCCGCGGCCGAGGCGAGCTACCAGAAATCCCTCGAGTTGCTGGAAGCGACCCATGGCATCTCCTCGCGCCGCCTGATCGTGCCGCTCGCGGGACTGGGCGCCGTGTACTCCGCACTCGACCAGCATGCGGTGGCCGCGGACCTGTTCGCGCGGGCGCTGGCGGTCAGCCGCCGCGCCGAAGGCCTGTTCAACCTGGAACAGCTGCCGCTGATCGAGCAGGCCGCCGACAGCCGTTACGCGGTCAACGATTACGGCGGCGTCGAGCGCGAGCGCATGTATGCGATCAAGGTGCTCGAACAGAATTACGGCTATGCGGACCCGCGCACGCTGCCCGCCGTGCTGCGGCTCGCCGAATTCTACGAGTCGCTGCAGGAATTCCCGGCAGCACGCGGGCTGTACCTGCGCGCGCGCGACGTCGCGCTGCAGGAAAGCGGCGGCTACAACGTCGCCGCGATACGCGCGATGATCGCGATCTGCCGCACGCATCGCATGCAGTACACGATGGATCCGGACTCGCTGGACGACGACATCCCGGTTCGGGATCCGGTCAGCGGCCAGCTGGTCGGGCGCATGTACCGTTCGTCGCGCGTGCCGGCGCCCGAGGCCAATCGTGCGGGGCTGAAGTCCGCGGAACACGCCGTCGAGATACTGCGCGCCGCCGAGGACCCGCCGAAGGAGCTGTTCGCGGAAGCGCTGACTGAACTCGCCGACTGGTACCAGGCAACGTCGCGGTCGCACCAGGCGCTGCCGCTCTATGCCGAAGCATCGACGCTCTACGCGACGCACGGATTTACGGGCAAGGGCAATCCGCTCATCGCACCGCGCATGATTTTCTACCGGGCACCGCTTTCGTCGAAGCGCGGCGTCGGCAACGTGACCGGCGAAGTGGTCGTCCGCTCGACGGTCTTCAGCTTTGCCGTCACGGACACCGGCACCACGACGGACATCCAGGTGGTGACGACCGACATGGAAGATGGCCAGCTCTCGCAATCGCGCCGCGCACTGTCGAAGGCAATCTACAGCCCGCGCTTCGTGGACGGCAAGGCGGTCGCGACCGAAGGCGTGCAGTTCACCAGCGACTGGTACGAGCAGCACCAGCCGCCTGCCTC
Organism: Pseudomonadota bacterium; assembly: GCA_030799345.1. Classification (GTDB taxonomy): domain Bacteria; phylum Pseudomonadota; class Gammaproteobacteria; order Steroidobacterales; family Steroidobacteraceae; genus SCUD01. Next base: position 7,601 of record JALYJS010000283.1, read on the forward strand.
ATCCTCAGTCTCGGCGACCGGCTCAGGGGGGTGACGGCGGCGCCGGCGCAGTTGCCGGCAGCGGCGCGACGGCGGGCGACGCGTCGGACACCGGCGACATCAGCACCGACGGCGTCCCCGGCAGGGGATTCGCCGGGTTGCGCAGCAGCAAGCGTACCGCTTCCTGATCCGTCAACTCGACCGCGACCTTGGCGCCGGCATCGCGCATCGCGCGCTGAGTCGCGATCGCGAGCGGTTCCTTGCTTGCGAGCGTGCGCGCCTTCTCGCGTCCGTACCCGGTATAGGTGAACGAGTCGACCCGGCCGCCGCTACCGTCATAGAGCGTCAACAGGTAGCGGATCGTCACCACGAAGGCTTCGCCCGCGACGTCCTTCGGTGTCAGGAACGAGAACTCCTCGAACTTCGGCTCCAGTACGAACAGCAGTGGCGGGCGGATGTCCGCGACTGCCGACGGATCCTCGACCTCGACCAGCTCCGCAAACATCGCGCCCAGCAGCCAGTTGAGATTGGTCACATGCGCGGGGCCGAGCGTCACCTCGTAGTCGATCTGGCTACGCGTTTCCTTGTGCACGTACTCGGCGAACTCTTTCGAGTAATGAATGCCGACACGGACCGGCAACTTGTCGATCAGCGGCGGCGGCAGCTGCGCCTGGGTCGTCAGCTTGGTCGCGGTGCACCCGGAAAGCAGCAGCACGATGAGGGTGGCGGCGAACGCCTGGCGGTTGACGTGAAATTTCATCAGTTGCTCCGTCGCATGGCTGCGGACTGGCCTTCCGGCAGGCCGACGAACACGCCGCCGTTCCGGGCGGACAGTATGCGCATCAGGGTCGCGTAGCGCATGCTCGTGTGCTGGGGATACTGGCCGGGAATCGGGAATCCCAGCGAATGGATGCGCACCAGCCGCTCGCTCGAGCCGGCCGCGCGGTTGATGCGGTCCACGGTGTCGACGACTTCCTGGATCGACGGGCCGGTGAACTCGTCGCCGAACACATAGATGCTGATCGGGCGGTCGCGGGTCCAGAAGGTGCGGACCGCGGCGATGATGCCCTCGGCCGGGCTCGAGTTCGAGAACGCCTGCCAGCGCCGGAACCGGTCGAGGATCGCCTTGCGCCTGGCCGGCGAGTCCGGGATCCACTTGCCGCGGTATTCCGTGAACATGTATCCGCCCTCGTCGTCCATGACCTGGATACCCTTGAGCTTCGGGTAAATGTTCAGCACCTCTTCCATCTTCCGCTCGGCGTAACGCCAGTTCTGGGTCTGCATCGAACCGGAAGTGTCGACGATGAAGATGACGTACTCGCTGTCGATGGGCACGCCGGCGACCGGCTGGTTGTAGACCTGGCGCCGGCCCTCGGTCTGAAGCTCCCGCGTCTCGTCGATCAGCGCACGGCGCGCATTGGCAAGCGTCTCGGTCAGTTTCTCCAGCGCGTCCTCCTCATCAGTGCTCGCCTTGTGCTTGCCCTCGATCGAGGACAGGTCGCCGCGCAGCCGTGCGAGGCGCCGCTGTTCCTCGGAAAGCTGTTCGATGCGGGCGCGCAGTTCGCGCTCGAGCACCAGCGCCATGCCGCGGATGTCGAAGATCTCGCGCTCCATGGTCTTGATCTGCGCGTCGAGATCCACCTTCGCCTGTTCCAGCTGGATCGGCTCGCCGAACTCGTTCAGCACGAGCAGCAGGATGATCGCGCCGAAGCCGCAGCAGATGCAGTCGAGGAACGACATGCTGAAAGTCTCGGTGTCGCGGCGCGTCCGGCGCTTCATGGCCAGTCCTTCGCCGGGCTCAGGAAGCCGCCGCCGGTCGAGCGTGCAAGGCGCCAGAAGTAGATCGGCGCCGCCGGGTCGCCTTCCATCGGCAACAGCACAATGCTGACGGGCGGCGGCGAGCCGGGCAGCGAGCGGACGGCCTCTTTCATCAGCTCTTCGCGCTGCTCCATGGTCACGAGCGTGCGCATCAACGGCGGCTTGTCCCCCTGGGTCGGCAGTCCGTCCGTGACCAGGATGACGTTGTCGGGCGCCGGCTGCAGCGTGCGGATGACGGCAAACGCGTTCTGCAGACTCGAGCCGCCGGTCGGGGCGGTAGCGCGCAACGACTGCAGCGCCTGCTCGATCTGGCCGGCATCCTTCACGCTGAGCCAGCGGCCGGCGCTGCCTTCGACCAGCGCGCGCGGCGCGGTGTCGAAGGCATAGAGCTGGAACTGCGTGGTATCCGGCAGCCGCGACGCGATCCAGTCGACGGTATTGACGGCCTGCTGCCACTTGGCCGAGGCGATGCGCCGCTCCGCCGGCATGTTGCGCAGGCGGATGATGTTGACGAGCGTCTCGTCCAGCATGCTCGCCGACGCGTCCACCAGCACCAGCACGTGCCGGCCGTCCACGCGCAGCGTCACCAGCTGCTCCTGGTCGTCCACGCGCTCGCGACTTTCTCCGGCTTCCGGCGGCGCCCGCTCCTTCAGTCGCTTCGTGCCCTCCTCCAGCGACTTCAGGTCGGCCTTCAGGCGCTCAAGGCTCTGCCGGCGCGCGAGCGTGTCGTGCTCGAAACGCGCGAGCTCCTCTTCCGTCATCTTCAGCTTGTCGAGCATCTCGCGCGAAAGGCCCGCGGCGCGCACCGCGCGGTCTTCCGTCGACTCCAGGGCGTTACGCAGTTCCGCGAGATGCTTGTAGCCTTCCAGCACTTCCTGCTCGAGCTTGCGCGACTCCGCCGACAGGTCCGCGCTTTCCTTGATGCGATAGAGCCCGGCCTGGGCGCTGATGATCGTGTAGAACAGGACGACGGCGCCGAATCCGCAGGAAATCACGTCGAGGAAGGACATGCTGAAGGTCTGCGTCTTGCGCTGGCCCATCGCGATTCCCTACCCGACCGCGACCAGCTCGAGCACGATGCCCGGCGAGCCGACGCGCAGTCGGTCGCCGGCACCGAGTGGCAGCTCGCCGTCCACCCGCTCGCCATTCACGAAGGTGCCGTAGCGGCTGTGATCGCGCACGATGACCTGCCCGTCGCTGCGTACGAGCGTGCAGTGCGCGCGCGAGATGCCCGCCCCCGCGCCGCCGAGTTCGATGCGCCGGCCCGCGCCCGAGCCGAAACCGATCACCAGCGGCTGCTCGTCGATCGTATGCGCCCGACCGTCCAGGATCACGTGCGTCGCGCGCGTGGCGGTTCCGGGGCGGCGGTCACTCCTCGCCGCGGGGTGGCTGCGCGCAAGCGCGGCCACGAGCGTTGGCGGCTCGGCCGGTCCGATCTCGACGGCGCGGGCCGCGGCAC
>JALYJS010000293.1 GCA_030799345.1 Pseudomonadota bacterium
AGGCTCGCCCGCTTGTGCCGCAGGTTGGCGCGCATGTACGGAATCATGGGCAACGTGGCGGGCCATGCAGGTCCGGTTCGCGGCCGCAGACATCGGGTCATCGCCGCAGCCGAGCAGCCAGGACACACAACTCCCGCGCCGGGATCGGCGAGCACATCTCCCCAGTAACACACCGGCCAGTAATCGCGCACGGTGCACACCGATGGGATGCCGGCACGTCGTGCCGCCTTCACCGATGCCGGACCCGTCGCCACTCGCGGCAGGTACGCCGCGCGCAGCCGCTCGCTGCCGGCCAGCGATAGCGGCGCGCTGCCGAGTCCCTGCATGGCAAACGCGAAATCGGCGAGTCCGTCCTGGTGCGCCAGGATCTGCCGCAGCAGACAGATCGAGCGCGCGTCGAAATCCGCCGTGGCGCCGCCATCGGCGGCGCGCAGGCAATGACGCAGCAATCCGGCCTTGCCGAGCCGGGCGACGAATTCGCGGCAGCGTGCGTCGACGGCCTCCCGTTCCGACGGATGCTCGCCATCCTCGAGACTGGCAGCCCATTTCTCCGCTTCCGTCGCAAGCCGCCGGTGCGACTCGTCGAAGAAGGGCCATAGCATGCGGTCGTGCGGGGTGGCCATCAGTTGCCCTCGAAAACGGGTTTGCGTTTCGCCGCGAACGCCTCGTAAGCGCGGCGGAAATCGTTGCTCTGCATGCACACGGCCTGCGCCTTGCCCTCGGCATCGATCGCCTCGTCGAGCCCCATGTTCCACTCGCGGTGCAGCATCCGCTTGGTCATCGCGTGAGCGAAGGTCGGCCCCGCCGCGATCCCGGTCGCCAGCTGCAGCGCGCGCGGCAGCAGCGCCTCCGCCGCTACGATCGCATTGAAGAACCCCCAGCGCTCGCCCTCCTCCGCGCTGAACGCGCGGCCGGTATAGAGCAGCTCCGCCGCGCGCCCCTGGCCGATCATCCGCGGCAGCAGCGCGCAGGCGCCCATGTCGCAGCCGGCGAGTCCGACGCGCACGAACAGGAACGCCGTGCGCGCTGCCGGGGTGGCATAGCGGAAGTCCGATGCGAGCGCGATCATCGCGCCGGCGCCGGCGCAGGTCCCGTCGATGGCAGAGATCACCGGCTGTGGGCAGGCGCGCATCGCGCGTACGAGATCGCCGGTCATGCGCGTGAAGTCGAGCAACGCGGGCTTGTCCATCTTGGTCAGCGGCCCGATGATCTCGTGCACGTCGCCGCCCGAGCAGAAGTTGCCGCCGGCGCCGTCGATGACGACCACGCGCACCACCGAATCCGTCGTCAGCCCGCGAAACAGGTCGCGCAGCTCCGCATAGGACTCGAAGGTCAGCGGATTGCGCCGCTCCGGGCGGTTGAGCGTAATGCGGCCAACGCGGTCCTCGACCTTCCAGAGAAAATGCCGCGCCTGGTAGGCCGCAGGCTCGGAGATCGCGTTACTCATGCATCGCTTCCTTCCAGTGACCGGACGTGGGTCTTGACGCGGCCGAGCAGGCCCGCCATTGCATTCATCTCGCGCGTGGACAATTCCGCGAACGCATCGACGATCCAGCGCTCGTGCTCCTGCGCCATCGCGGTAAATGCGCGCCGGCCCGCGCGCGTGAGCCGTACGCGCCACACGCGCCGGTCCGCCGGATCCGCGACCCGCTCGACCAGGCCTTCTTGTTCCAGCATGTCGGTGATGCCGGTGACATTGCCGCCGGTCACCATCATGCGCCTCGACAGCTCGTTCATGCGCAGGCCCTGCGGCGAGCGTTCGAGCTGCGCCATCAGGTCGAAACGCGGCAGTGTCGTTGAAAAGCGCTCCTGCAGCAGCCGGCGGGTCCGCGTCTCGACCAGCCGGTTGGTCGCGAGCATGCGCAGCCACAACCGGATCGCGCCGTGGTCGTCGCTTTCGGCCCGGGTCTCGGTGTCGATGGCCGGCTTCGGCATCAGGTGACCTCGCCGCCGGCGACCGCGATGCTCTGGCCATTGACGCTCTCGCTGCCGGGCGCGCAGAGCCAGAGCACGGCATTGGCGACTTCATACGGTTTGACCAGGCGGAGCTGAGGGTTGAAGGAAACGAGCGTCTCGCGCGCTTCCGACTCGCTGCGCCCGGTCTTCGAGCTGATGTTCTTCACGGCGTCACGCACGATGCCGGTGTCCGTGTAACCGGGGCAGACCGCGTTGACCGTGATGCCGGTTTTCGCGACCTCGAGCGCGAGCGCGCGCGTCATGCCGATCACGCCGTGCTTGGCCGCGCAGTAGGCCGTGCAGTACGCATAACCGCGCAAGCCCGCGGTGCTCGAAATGTTCACAATGCGGCCCCAGTCCGCAGCGAGCATGGCGCCAATCGCGGCACGGGTGCAGTGATAGTTGCCCGTCAGGTTGACGTCCAGCATGTCACGCCAGAAGTCCTCATCGCTCTTGCTGATCGCGCGGCTCGCAGCCCGCCCGGCGTTGTTGACGAGGATTGAGATCTCCCCCGCAGCGTCGCGGGCCTCGCCGAATGCCCGCTCGACCTGTTTTGCGTCGGTGACGTCGGCGGTCACGGTGACTGTCGTGCCCGGCAGATCGATTGCGGTTTCATCGAGCTCCGATCCCGTGCGCGCGAGAATGGTCACGCGCGCGCCGGCTTCTGTCAGCGATCTCGCAATGACGGCGCCGATGCCGCGTCCACCGCCCGTGACCAGCGCGTGCCGTCCCGCCAGTGCTTCACTCATGCGTTGCTCCTCATACCGGGCCCGCCATCTGCGCCGCGCGCTCCAGATTGCGCTCGAGCTGGCGCTTGGCCGCAGCGTATTGCGGCGGCCACCATTGCTCCTGCCAGCCCTGCTCCGCTGCGGCGCGGAGCGTCCAGGCCGGGTCCGCGAGATGCGGCCGCGCGAGCGCGCACAGATCCGCGCGGCCGGCGGCGATGATCGAGTTGGCGTGATCCGCTTCGAAGATGTTGCCGACCGCGATTGTCGGGATACCGACGATATTGCGCACCAGATCCGAGAATGGCGTCTGCCACATGCGGCCATACACCGGTTTCTGCCAGGGCACGGTCTGCCCGCTGGACAAGTCGAGCAGATCGACGCCTTCGGCTTTCAGCGCCTGCGCGATCGCGATCAGCTCGTCCTCCTCGAGGCCGCCCTCCGCCCAGTCGGACGACGACAGGCGCACGGACAGGGGCCGCTCGGTCGGCCAGGCCGCCCGTACCGCGACCGCGATTTCGAGCGGGAAACGCAGGCGATTCGCGACCGGCCCGCCGTAGGCATCCTGGCGCCGGTTGGTCAGCGGCGACAGGAAGCTCGCAAGCAGATAGCCGTGCGCCATGTGCAGCTCGAGCATGTCGAATCCCGCCTCCGCGGCGAACCGCGTGCTCCGGACGAAGTCCGCCAGCACGCGGTCCATGTCGGCGCGCGTCATCTCCCGCGGCGGCGCGCTGATACCTTCGAGATACGGGATCGGCGACGGCGCGGTCGTCTCCCAGTTACCTGCGTGCAGCGGATGATCGTCTTTCTCCCATCCGAGTTGCGTCGAACCCTTGCGGCCAGAATGGCCGAGCTGCATGCAGAGCTTCGCGCGGCTGTGGCGGTGCGCGAAATCGACGATGTGCCGCCAGGCGTCGCGCTGCGCCTCGTTCCAGATGCCGGTGCATCCGGGCGAGATGCGGGCGTCGGGCGAGGTGCAGGTCATCTCCGTGTAGACGAGGCCGGCCCCGCCGGTCGCGCGTGCGCCAAGATGAACGAGATGCCAGTCGCCCGGCATGC
>JALYJS010000310.1 GCA_030799345.1 Pseudomonadota bacterium
GCGACGATGCGGTACTCGTACCGGCGCAGGTTGACGAGACCCGTGTGCGTATAGGTAGTTTCTTCTATATCTTTGATACTATTGGAAAATTCACCTGCCGGTAGGGTCTCGTCGCGCCACAGGATGACGTATCGGGCGGCATCGGTGACGGCGCCCCAGCGCAGTTCGACCTCGCCGTCGCCACCTTCGGCCACGGGATTGGCCGGTGCCGCATGCGGGGGGCTCGTGCCGAACGCGTCGCTGCACCCGGCAAGCGCCAGCGCCGATATCAGCGCGAAGGTTCCGCGTACCGCCCATGGGGCGGTGGTCTTTGCCAATAACATCGATTAGAGGCCCCGTGGTTCGGTAGGAAGTCCGCGTCCGCATAGACGGCCGCGCCCGGCGACAGTTCCACCGTTGCCGGTAAACGGTCGGGGATCACCGCATTATAGCCGGCTTCAGGCGGCGTCGGCCCGGAGGTCGAGGCGCGAGTCGGAGGCGATGCAGAAGATTTCGACCGGCCGCGAACGGCCGCGCAATACCAGTGACGGCAACTCGATGATGTCGTCAGGCGCCGGGTCGAGCGACTGGCGGACGGAACGCGAAAACAGCACCTCGCCCGCGCGCGCACGTTGCACCAGCCGCGCCGCGACGTTGACGGCATCGCCGATGAGCGTATAGCTCGGCCGGTCCGGGGCGCCGACATCGCCGACGATCACGTCGCCCGCGTTGATGCCGATGCCGATGCCCGTGTCGAGGCCAAGCCGGGATCTCCACGCCGCCGCGAGAGGTGCGAACTCGGCAATCATGCACCGCGCCGCGGTCAGCGCCCGTTCACTCGCGTCGTCCGCCGGCAGCGGTAGGCCGAAACCTGCCATCAGGCCGTCGCCGGCGATGTGGAAAATCGTGCCGCCGTGCCGGGTGGTCACCAGCGACAACATCGAGAAGTATTCATTGAGCAGCGGCACGACCTCCCCGGGACTCAGCCGCTCGGCGACGGCTGTGAATCCGCGCATGTCGGCGAACAGCACCGTGCCGGACACGCGGACCTGGCCGAATCCGCTGCGCGCACGCGCGGTGCAGCGGCAGGTGCCGAGCTGGTGCAGTTCGATCAGGTTGCCGGCCGGGTCAGTAAGGAAAAGCTGCCGCGATTCCGGCCCGAGCCTGCCCAGCGCGACCCGATAAGGGATGGAAAGCCGGTCGAGCTCGGCCTGCGCTTCGTCGATCGCGACGACCGCAAGTGCCACGTGCGGCACCGAGGTGTCGAATCCGCCACTCGCAGCTGCTGGCCGGGCACCACCCCCGTGCACGTGAATCTGGGCGCTGGCACCCGCATTGATGCACAGCCCGCCATCGGCGCGGTCCCAGGCGGACTGGTCGGCCTCGAGACCCAGCACTTCGCCATAAAAACGCATCGCTGCGGCCGTGCCATCGGGCCCGGGTGCCACCCGTACCGCGTGGTGGTGCAGCTCCGCGATCTTCAGGGCCATGACGTGCCCGGCTGATTGAAGATCTCGACTGTCAGGTCCACCAGGCGCTCGTCCCCGGCCGCGAGGCCGCCGACGCCGATGACCTTGCGCGCGAGTTCAGCGCCCTTGGCATCCCGGATCACGACGACGACGGAGTACTCCCCCGGGCCATCCGCCGTGGATCGTGAAAACTGCCCGGACACCTTGAGCGCGACCTGTCCGGCCTGTTCCGGCTGCCCATCCTTGCGCTTTTCAAAGCGCAGGTGATGGCGGCATGCCGGACAGACTGCCGCGCTTTCGAGGATCGTCGCCCGACAGTGCGGGCACGATCGGGTCTTGCCAATGGCTGCCGAATGCCGGTTCATCGACCCTTCGGCGTACCGGTTTCGCTCCAGCCGAACTCGGCGCGGCCGCGCATGCGCGCGCCGCTCGCGACCGACAGCGAGCCGGCATTGACGTCGCCGTTGATGACGCCGGTCTGGTGCAGCTCGACCTTCTGCGCGCTTTCGACGTTGCCTTCGATCTCGCCGGCGACCACGACGGCGGCCGCGCGAACCGAGCCGGCGAGGTGTGCGCCTGCTTCGACCGTCAGCGTACCGTCGACGTGCACGTCGCCCTTGAAGCGGCCGGCGATGCGCACATGGCCCGATCCTTCGATCTTGCCTTCGAACGTCAGGCCGGTGGCGAGCACCGACTCCTTGAGATCCTTGCGGGATGCCGCCGTCGCGGCCTGAGGCGCGGGCGACGCGGGCACGGCCTCAGGGCGCGGGCGATTCAGCGGCGCCGCGGCGCTTTGCGCGTCGTCAGACGGGTTCGCATCCTTTGCGGCAATGTCTTTCCAGATGGCCATGGCAATTCCTCCGGTGGGGACGCCCAGAGTAGCCAGTTAGGCGGCCGCGGGCGAGCGTCGCCGGAAGGCGACAGTCGGGAATCAGTCCAGCGGGCTCAAAACAGTCCGGGCAGGTGTGCCTGGGCGGGCGTCGGTCGCTGGCTCTGCGGAGGGCGCCAGCCGGCCTGTGCCTTCAGCAGCGGCGGCAACGGCCCCGACAGGACCTGGCCGCAGACGCCCGTTTGGAGCCATTCCAGGGCAGCGGCCGTCGAGGTTTCCAGCGGGTCCCAGGGAGCACGGGTCAGGTCATCCGCGGCGGCGCAGGCGAATGGCAGCGTGGTGGCCAGGCCGTCGTAGTAGTCGCCTTGCTCATCCGCGTTCGTGACCCGGAACGTCACCAGGCGGAGCCGCAAGTCGCAGCCATCCAGGTCGAATGCCGACTGGCCCACCGGCTTGCCAAAGGTATCCGACCCGACGATGGCGACCTCGGTCCAGGGTTTCATCGAATTGACGACGAGTTCGCTCGCGGATGCCGTGCCACCAGTCGTGATGAATGCAATGCGCACTGGCAGAACGGACTGCGGCTGCTCGACAAAACGGCGCTCCGTATCGTTTCCGGGCTTGTTCGCGTTGAAGCGCAGGTTCGAGAACACATCGGCCGGGGCCCGGTCAGCGCCGTTCAGGTCGCCGATCAGTTCGGCAATGCTCACGAGGCCGCCGCCGTTGTAACGCAGGTCGACGATGAAGTACTCGATGCCTTGCGCGCGGAACTGGGCGTAGGCGGTGCGCAGCGGCGTCTCCGCGGTCGAGATGAATGTGCGCAGGTTCAGGTACCCGACCGGCACGGACGGATTCGACGGCAGTGACAGGATCGCAGTGCCCGCGGAAGGCACCGGCGGAATCGTCACCACGCGCTTGGTAATTTCCGCTTCGACCTGTTGCCCGCCCGCCAGCACGAATCGCAGCCCGCGCACGACGCCTTCGGTCGCCGGGCCAAATGCCTCTGCAAGTTCGGGGTCAGTCTGCAGGATCGTCGCGATCGGCACATAGCCGCTGCCGGAATCCACGTGGGTGATTTCGGCCCCGCGCACGAGGCCCCCTTCGGCCGCGGGGCTGCCTTCGTAAGCGTCAGGCACCTGAAGCTGGCTGCCGTCGATCAGCGTGCGGAAGCCGAAACCGATGAACTGGCCTTCCTGCAGGAACGAGCTATCCGCCTGCGGCGTCGTCACGTGGCTGAAGAAGCGATCACGATTCTGTGCGCGGGCGGTTGCGGTCAGCGCATCCAGCAGCTCCGCGGCGGTCGCATAGTCGCCGACATCGACCGTAGGCGGAAGGAGGTCCAGGAACAGGTACCACTCGCGCGCGGCGCTCAGCACGAAGTTTTTCTGGTTGGTCGCTCCGCAGGCGCTGTCGCCCGGTAGCGGGCTGTTGCCACCGCCGCCGCCGCTGCCACCGCAAGCCGCGATCAGGGCGGCGCAGCCGGCTGCTGCTGCCGCGAGCCAACCGGCACTGTCGCGGTTGCGTGTCAGGCGAGCTGGGCGCCGATGCTCTTGAGGCGCCGGTGTTGCATGCGCATCTCCTGGAGCAGCGCACGCGTCTCCGCGCGGAACTTCGCTTCTTCCCAGCGCTGGACGATGCGCTCACGGGTTTTTGCATACCAGGCGTCGGTCAGTGCCGACCACTGGGCAAGCGTTGCAGTGAACTGCTCGTATTCGCGCGCGACGCGCGAGCGCAAGGCCTCGATATCCGCTTTTGGCAGCGCGGCCTGGCGTTCCCGCTGGAGTCGAGCCTGTTCGAGCCGGGCCTGGACGCGGCGGAACTGCATCGCGAGGCGCGCGCGCTGGATCGACACGTCAGGCGTGCGCTTCAGCCGGGTGGTCAGGCCGACCCAGGACAGCGACCGGATGATCCACTTGCTCGGATCCCAATGCCACCAGTGGATGCCGTTCCGGTAGTCGTGGGCGAACTGGTGGTGGAAGTTGTGGAACCCCTCGCCATAGGTCAGGAACGCGAGCCACCAGTTGTCGCGGGCACTGTGCTCGTCGCTGTACGGCTGGCGGCCCCAGGCATGGGCCAGTGAATTGATCAGGAACGTGAAATGGTGGCTGACGACCAGGCGCAGAACGCCGGCCAGCAGGAATACGCCCCAGAGGTCGCCATGCAGCCAGCCGAGCGCGAGCGGCACCAGGACATTCAAGCCGATGGCCAGCACGTAGTAGTAACGGTGCTGGAACACGACCAGGGGGTCTTTCTGAAGGTCACGGACGTTGCTGAAATCCGCCGTGCCGCTCGGGTAGCGGCGCAGCATCCAGCCGATGTGCGAGAACCAGAGTCCGCGGCTCGCGGCGTAGGGGTCGCGTTCCGGGTCATCGACGTACTGGTGGTGGTTACGATGTCCGGAAGCCCAGACCAGGACGCTGTTCTGCAGCGCCATCGCGCCGGCCAGCATGTAGACGAGCCTCACCGTCCAGTGCGCGTCGTAAGTACGGTGTGACCACAGACGGTGATAGCCGCCGGTGATCGCGAGTCCGTTTCCGTACAGAAGCAAGACGAACCAGATCCAGGCCGCGGGACTGTATCCATGCGTGAAGCCATACCAGGGAACGACGATCAGGGAGACGCCCAGCGTCAGGGCGAACATCAGCACGTTGGCCCACAGGATAGGGGGGCGTTCAGCGGTCGGATTGGAATTCATCAGGGATCCTGGAAACGGAGGTCAAGAGGGCATTGTGGACGATTGGATGGGGTGTGGAAACCGGAATTCCATATCGATTTCACTTTTTTGCGCGAAACAGCGCTTCCAGTGCGTTTCGGGCGGGGTCCTCGATGCCAGCGCGTGGCGCGAACCGGCCCGGGGCAGCCTCGAAGTAGCCGCAGAAATTGGCGCGGGTCTTGTCCTGCACCTCGTCGGCAATGGGCTCGGCGCAGCTTTTTGCCTTGTGCGTGTCATAAAAGCGGCACATGCGGCAGACGTGCTGCTCGGCACGGCAGAGCCGGCACTCATCGGTGCGGGAGAACGGCAGGCTCAGTGCTTCCAGCGAGGTGCCGCACTTCCAGCACACGAGAGCTGCCGCTCCCATTTATTTCGTCCGCGTCACCCGTGTCGAACGCTTGGACGGTCCGGACAACAGGAACGAACCCAACGCAGCCGGCTGGATCTTGACCTTGTCGCCGTTCTTGATACGGAATAACGAATCTGGCCGGTTCATGGACCAGGTCTGGCCGTTGTCGAGCGTGAACGCCATCAGGCCGTCGCTGCGCGTCCAGATCTCGGTCACCGTCGCCGTCAGTTCGCGGAGCTCGCGTGACTCCTCGGACTTGCGCTCGATTTCCTCGCGCGCCATCGCCCCCGTGCGCCCGAAGCGTTCTTCGGGCGTGTGTTCCTTCGTTTCGGCTGGCGCGGGCTCTTCCACAGGCGTGCTCGCCGTGACCGGTTGATTCGTCGCGGCCGGCTTACTCGTCTCCACGGCGCGGTCCATCGCGCGGTCATAACAGGCAAGCCGGCGGGCGTCATCCCCTTCTGCACGGCAGCTCTGAAGCACCTCTGCCACGTCCTCGGCCGCAGCCGGCAGCGGCAGCAGAACCAGTGCCACCAGTGCCGGTAATCGCTTGCGCGTCATCTTCAGATCTCCCATTCCGGTTTCTTGCCGCTGTGTGCGTCGATCGCCTCGAACAATGCGACTACCAGCGATCGCTCCTCGTCCGACAGTTCGGGCCGCCAGATGTCGAACAGCAGTATGACCCGCGTGCGGTCGCTCCTGTTCCAGGCTTCGTGCTCGATCGTGTCATCGAAAGCCCAGGCCTTGCCTTCCTCCCAGTCACGCTCGTCATTGCCGACGCGGAACCGGCAGCGGCCGGGAACGATGACCGGCAGGTGGCAGACGAGGCGGGTGTTGATCAGTCCGTGGTGCGGCGGAATGTGGGCACCGGGCTTCAGCAGCGAGAACAGGATCGACGGCGAGCGGTAGCGCAGCTGCGCGAGCGGGGCGTTACGCAGCGCCAGCAGGGTCTTCGGGCAGCGCGCGGCGTTTTCCGGCACGACGTCGCCGTTCTTCCAGAGGTAAAACGCGCTCCAGGCCGGGTTGTTGAGCAGCCCCATCTGCTCGCTGCGCGGACGGTTGGCATGACCCGTCACGTAGGGCGTGAAAGCTTCGGGCTCCTGCAGCACGGCGAGCAGCTCCTCCCGGATGTCGTCGGTTGCCGCCTCGACCTCGTCGAACCACGGGAAGGCAGAGCGCTCGAAGAACTGGATCTGCGGCAGGCCGGGAAAGTAGTAATACTTCGGCTGCTGCAGGTAGATCTGTTTCGTGCCGAGCACGATGTCGACCGATTGCGCGAAGCGCGCACTCGATTGTTTCGGGTCGAATCCCTTCGACGCGAGGCTCTGCATCAGGTAGTCGCGGTATTCCTGAGCGAAGCCGTCGCAGGCCTTGCGCGCCCGTTCGAGCTCTGCCGCAAGCTCGCGCGGCACGCCGGACGGCGGAGCGGAGCGGATGGCCGCCAGATAGAAGGAGGATGCCGAACGCGTGTCGCCCGCCGCCACGAAGCAGTCCGCGCGCTGGATCAGTCCGGCGATGTTGCGTGGCTCCACCGCAAGCAGACGTTCGAGCGCCGCGACCTGACCCGCCGTATCGCCTTTCCTCTTGCAGTCACGCGCGAGTTCTAGCAGCACAGAGGCGCCTGCATTTGAAGCTGGATTTCCCATGTTCCTGTCGGGCCGCATTATGCCTTAGGCTAACACCCGCATGAGCAAAGACGTGGCGAGCATGAACAAGGCTGCCGTGAGCGCCATGGCGGCAGGCGATATGCGGGGCGCGCATTCGATTCTTATGGAGGCGCTCGAGCGCGATCGCGCGAATATCCGCCTGTGGCTGAACCTCGCGATCGTGCGCCGCCAGTTGCAGGACATTGATGGCGCGTTCGCGGCGCTCCGCGAAGTACTGCTCCTCGACAACCGTAATTTTCCGGCGCTCCTCATGCG
>JALYJS010000317.1 GCA_030799345.1 Pseudomonadota bacterium
CACTGGCGGCGTGCGCGCCCGGAGGAGAAACATAGGTCACGACCGGCAGCTTCGCACTCAGGATGGCGCGGATCATGTCGCGCATGGATTCCGAGAGACCGCCGGGCGTGTCGAGCACGAGGATCAGGAGCGCTGCGTCCTGTTCTTCCGCGCGCTCGAGTGCACGCACGAAGAACTCGCGGGTGGCGGGGCCAATCGCGTCCTTGATTTCCACGACCCGGGCGATCCCGCCGGGCGAGGGTGCTGACGGCGTCGCCTCCGGCACCGGCTGTGCCGCGGCAATGCCCGCAAGTCCGACGAGCAGAATCATCGCGGCTTTAAAGCCCAGGGAGCGGCGCAATCGCGACATCCGGAATTCCCTCACGTCAGTGGATTATCATAGCAGCAGAGTTCCAGTTCGAACGCCGGAGGTTCCCATGGCGAGAGTGATCATTGGCGTCAGCATCCTGTTCCTGACGTGCCCGGCCCTGGCGCAGCCCGCGCCGGAAGAAGCGGTCCGGATCGAGCCCGTGGCCGGCAACGTCTACGTGCTCTACGGCCAGGGCGGCAATATCGGCATTTCCGCCGGCGATGACGGCCTGTTCCTGGTAGACGATCAGTACGCGCCGGCGACGCCGCAGATCCTCGAGGCGCTCGCAAAGCTGCATCAGGAACCGCCGCGTTTCGTCGTGAATACTCACTGGCACGGCGACCACACCGGTGGCAACGAGAATCTGGCCGGAAAAGGCTCGGTAATCGTCGCCCACGACCGCGTGCGTGAGCGCATGAGCACCGAGCACTTCAACGAATTCTTCCAGCGCAAGACACCGCCGTCGGCGGCGGGCGCCCTGCCGGTCGTCACGTTCAGCGACAACCTGTCGCTGCACCTGAATGGCGACGAGATTCGCGCAATCCACGTTGCGAATGGCCACACGGACGGTGACGTCTTCATCCACTTCCGCAAGGCGAATGTGATCCATACGGGCGACCTGGTGTTCTCCGGGATGTATCCCTTCGTGGATCTGGATTCCGGCGGGTCGGTCGCGGGCGTCATCGCGGGCGTGGACCGCATGCTGGAGCTTGCCGACGACCGTACCCGGATCATTCCGGGACATGGCAAGGTCACGGACCGGGCCGGCCTCGTCAGCTATCGAAAACTGCTCGCGGATACGAGCGCCCGCATGCGCGAACTGGTGCAGGCAGGAAAGACAGTGGAAGAGGTGGTGGCGGCCCCGCCGTTCGCCGAGACCGACGCCACCCATGCCTGGAGCTTCATCACGGCGGAACGTTACAACCGGATCCTGTACCGCGACGCCGAGCGCGCGCTCAAATAACCTCGAACTGGATGCCCTGGGCGAGCGGCAGATCGCTCGAATAGTTGATCGTATTGGTCTGCCGGCGCATGTAAATCTTCCAGGAATCGGAGCCCGCTTCGCGTCCGCCGCCGGTGTCCTTTTCGCCCCCGAATGCGCCGCCGATCTCGGCGCCGGAAGTGCCGATATTCACGTTGGCAATGCCGCAATCGCTGCCGGAGACCGAGAGGAAGCGCTCGGCATGCTGCAGGCGGTCAGTGAAGATCGCCGACGACAGGCCGTAATCGGTGTCGTTGTGCATCGCGATCGCTTCATCCAGCGTGCTGAATGAAATCAGGTAGAGGATCGGTGCGAAGGTCTCGTGCCGCACGACCTTCATGTCGTTGCGCGCCCTGACGATAGTCGGCTCGACGAAGAAGCCGGGGTCCGGCAGCACGCGGCCGCCGCACAGGATCTCCCCGCCCTGCGACTTGGCGTCAGCCAGAGCGGCTTCGTACTGCCGCACGGCCGAGGTGCCGACCAGCGGGCCCATCAGTACATTCGGATCGAGCGGATTGCCGATGCGGACCTGCTGGTAAGCGGCGACCAGCCGCCGCTCGAGTTCTGCGACGCGCGATTCGTGCACCAGCAACCGGCGCGTCGTCGTGCAGCGCTGGCCAGCCGTGCCGACCGATCCGAACAGGACCGCCGGGACGACCAGATCGAGATTCGCGAACTCGTCGACGATGATGGCATTGTTGCCCCCGAGTTCTAGCAGGCTCCTGCCGAGACGCGATGCGATGCGCTCTCCGACTTGCCGCCCGACCTGCGTCGAACCCGTGAAACTCATCAGTGCCACGCGACGGTCGTCGACGAAGCGGCTTGCGAGCGAGTTGTCGTGCGGGATGAAGAGCTGGAAGATCGGCGGAAGTCCCTCGGCTTCGATCACCTCGTTGCAGATGCGCTGCACTGCGATGGCGCAGAGCGGCGTGTGGTGCGATGGCTTCCAGATGCAGATGTCGCCGCAGACCGCGGCGAGGAACGCATTCCAGGACCAGACCGCCACCGGGAAATTGAACGCTGAAATGATGCCGACTACGCCGAGCGGATGCCATTGCTCGTACATCCGGTGCCCCGGCCGCTCGGAATGCATGGTGAGGCCGTAGAGCATGCGCGACTGGCCGACCGCGAAGTCGGCCATGTCGATCATTTCCTGCACCTCGCCGTCGCCTTCAACCTTGATCTTCCCCATCTCCAGGCTCACGAGGCTGCCGAGTAGATCCTTCTTCGCGCGCAGCGCCTCGCCCATCAGCCGCACGACTTCGCCACGGCGTGGACCAGGGACGTCACGCCAGGCGCTGAACGCGGCAACGGCGCTCGCGGCGACCCGCTCGTAGTCCGCAGCGCCTGCGGGGCGAATGCGCGCGATGACCTCGCCAGTCGCGGGATTCAGTGAATCGATCAGCGCGGCCGACGCATCGGCATGCCAGCCATCGCCCGAGCAGGCGCCGTCATTGACAGCCGCCAGTCCGAGACCCTTCAGTATCTGGGCAGGGTTCATCGTGTCGCTCCTGCAAGGCTGCGCTGCCGTCCGGCCGTACCTTCGACGACCATGCGCGCCGAGATGGCCTTGTCACCGCCCATGCGGTACCAGGCACCAAATCGGTTGGCGAGCACTGCGGGCAGGCCAAACTGCTCCTGACGCACAAAACCGCGGAAGTCGCCCGGGCGCGAAAGCACGAGGTCGACGACTGCGGTGATTCCGGCGGCGGTCGTCACCTGGATGGCGGACCACAGGCGCCCGGAAATTTCCTGCGGATAGATCTTGTTGACGTAGTTTTCCTCGCGCAGCTCGCCGTCCTGCCGGCCGCAAACCGCAACGTAGACGATCACGACGTCCTGCAGCGTCTGCGGCACTGCGTTCTCGAGGATCCGCTTCAGCGTGCCGCGATCCTGGTTCAGCTTCAGGTCGTTCATCAGGAGACGAACCTGCTCGCAGTGACCGGGATAGCGGATCGTCTTGTAGTTCATCTGCTCGCAGCGCTCGCCGAACGTCTCGCCGAGCGAACCGAGTCCGCCCGAGGTGTTGAACGCTTCGTACAGCGTGCCGTCGATTTCGATTTCCTCG
>JALYJS010000320.1 GCA_030799345.1 Pseudomonadota bacterium
TCTTCCTGCTGGACGGCGCCGCCGGCCAGGGCGAGCTTTTCGCGGGCTTCGCCGAGTTCGGCACCCGCGTAGCGGTTCGCTTCGGCCTTCTCGGCGTTGGTAATGGCGACCTTGGCGGCGTCCAGAGCGGACACCGGAGCCGGGGGCGCCGATGCGCAGGCGCCTAGTGCGACGAGGACGCCCGCGAGGGCAGCCGCGCCGAGCGGTTTCTGAAACCGCGTGACCTGCGATAGTTTGTTCATGTCGAATTTCCAATGGGTGATGGAGTTCTCAGCTACCGAATTGTGTGCTGGCCCGCCGTCGGCGTCGGTGCGGTGGCGTACGGACAAGTCCAGTCACTGGGTGCGGTATCGCACCGTGCCTGCGATTCAGCTAGAATACCTACGCACTAATGTGGCACCCGCTGACTGTTTTAAGTACCACGTCGCTCAAGTGATGCTCTTCGATAATGGAAGGAGCGACGCGCGGACCCCCCCGGGAGGTAGCTGACATCGCAAACCAACCTGCCATCGCTGCCAGCACGCCCCGGCAGAACAACCTGCTCGCGGCATTGCCGCCGCAGGAATGGGACCGCCTGCATGGGCAGATGGAACTGCGCCCGATGCCGCTCGGCCATGTCCTGTACGAGTCTGGCAGCACGATGCGGCATGTCTACTTTCCGACGACCGCGATCGTTTCGCTGCTTTACGTGATGGAAGACGGCGCATCGGCCGAGATTGCCATCGTCGGCCATGAAGGCATCGTCGGCATTTCGCTGTTCATGGGCGGCGAGACGACACCCAGCCGTGCCGTCGTGCAGAGCGCCGGGGAGGCCTATCGCGTGCCGGGCAGCTTCCTGAAGCAGGAGTTTTTCCGGGCAGGCCCCCTGCAGCGCCTGCTGTTGCGATACACGCAGGCGCTCATCACGCAGATGGCGCAGACCGCGGTCTGCAATCGCCATCACACGGTAGAACAGCAGCTCTGCCGCTGGCTGTTGATGAGCATCGACCGGCTGCCGTCCAACGAACTGACGATGACCCAGGAGCTGATCGCCAACATGCTGGGCGTCAGGCGGGAAGGCGTCACCGAGTCGGCGGGCAAGCTGCAGAAGCTCGGTCTGATCAGCTACAACCGGGGGCATATCGTCGTGCTCGACCGGGATGCGCTCGAGGCCCACGCCTGCGAGTGTTATGCGGTCGTCAAGGCGGAATTCGACCGCCTGCTGCCATTTACGATGGCGAAGTAGAGGACCTGACCGGCGGGGGCAGCCCCGGTGAACAAACAGCGGCTTTTTCTGTCAAATCCGGCTACTGCAGCGCGGAAAAACAGGTAAAAAAAGTCATGCTTCAGCCAGGCACTGCCGCCGACGGCCGCCAGCCCGGCAAAAAATCCGGGAATACGGACTCTTTGGACTCCTATGAACCGACCGTAGAGCTCTATGCCGACCCTACGGCAGAGCTTGCCGGTTCCACGGATGGAGACGGAGAGGCAGCGTCGGGCGCGATCTCGCGACCGGAGAAGACGCCAAATGGCGGCATCGGCCGTGTGCTCGATGAGCGTTATGTCATCGAGGAGCGCCTCGGCCAGGGTGGTTCCGCCTTGATCATGCGCGCGCGCGACATGCACGGACCCGGTGCGCGCCAGAACGGCTCCATCGCCATCAAGACGCTTCGTCCCGAATTGCGGTTCCGCCCCCAATCCATTGCGCGGCTCCAGCGCGAGTTCCGACAGACCCAGTCGCTCGCGCATCCGAATATCGTGAAGCAGTTCGATATCGGCTGCGACAACGGCAACTGGTTCATCGCGATGGAGCTGCTGGACGGCGAGCCATTGCGCAATCGCCTGAAAGCTGCGCCGGATGGCCTGCCGGTGCCGGAGGCGCTGCGTATCGCTGCAGCCTGCGGCGACGCCCTGGCTCACGCGCACGAAAAAGGCGTAACCCATGGCGACGTAAAGCCGGACAACGTCTTCGTCAACGGTTCCAGGGACGTGCGGGTGCTGGACTTCGGCGTCGCTCCGGACGCTCCGGCAGCAACGCCCGATGCAGCGCCGCCGGAAGCGGTGGTCCCTGCGGCGACGAAGGCCTATGCGAGTCCGGAAGTGCTGGCCGGGCTTGCGCCCGAGCCGCGCGACGACGTGTTCAGCCTGGCCTGTGTCGTTTACGAGATGTTGACGGGGCGACATCCGTACGCCCGACTCGGCGCCGACGAGGCCATGAAGCAGAGGGTAGCCGTTGAACGCGTACCGGGCCTGACCGCCAGGCAGTGGAATGCGCTGGCGGCAGGATTGGCCTGGACGCGCGAAGCCCGGCCCGCCCATGTGCGGGATCTGTTGCGATCGTTATCAGTCGAGCCGGTGTCGCCGACGCCGGTCGCATCGCACCGCCAGTCACCGCGCATTTCGGTTGCGACGCCCCGCTGGGGGGAACGGATGCGGGGACAGGCGGTCGGGATGGTCGCTCTGATCGGCATGGTGGTCGTGCTCGCGATCGTGGAAGCGGGGGACGGCCCCGAGCCCGCCGCGATGGCCCTTGCTGACGGTCCGGCCGATACCGGCATCGCTGCGCCGTCCGATGTCGCCGGGTCCATGGCGGCCGGAGAATCGATCGCTGATGCGCCACTGATGCCGCCTGCGGCCGACGTGCGCCGGGCCGTCGCACCCACGAAGCCGGCCCGTCAGGTCTCGTTCAAGACCGAAAAAATGGTGGTGAGTCGCGGCTCGGTATCGGCGGCAATCCCGATCCAGCTCGATCCCGGCGCACGTCGCGTCAAAGTCGAGTGGCGCGCTGATGACGGCAGCGCGGTCGCGGGGCGAGATTACGGCGGCCCCGGCAGCGGCAGCGCGACGTTTCAGGAACGCCAGACGGATCGCATCCTCTATGTCCCGATCGTGAACGATTATTCGGTCACCGGCGACCGGTCCTTTACCGTCGAGCTGACCGGAGCCCCTGCGGGTGCAGCGCTGGGCTCGCCGCGCCGGATCGAAGTCACCATCCAGGGCGCGGGCTGACCGCGGAGCTCAGCGGATACGGCGAATTCGCGACTGGCGTGCGATCGGAATCACCGGCGTGCGGTCTTGCAGCAGCGCCCGCAGTCGCGCCGGCATCCCCGAGACAGCCGGCATCACCTGATCGGCGGGCACCGGTCTCGACAATAGATAACCCTGGATGCACATCGACGGATGCGCGATCAGCCAGTCAAGCTGCGCGCGGTTCTCGACGCCCTCGGCGGTGATTTCGAGTTTCAGGCTCTGGCACAGCGCGATGATCGCCGTTGCGATCGCCTGCGAACGCGCGCTGGTATCGAGGCTCGCAATGAGGCTCCGATCGAGTTTCACCCGGGTCAGCGGCAGCTGTTCGAGTGAGGCCAGCGACGAATAGCCGGTGCCGAAATCATCGAGCGCGACACCGACGCCGATGGCACGCAATTGTCGCAATGCCTCGATCGTATGTTGCCCGGTCTGCAGGACGTTTTCCGTCAGTTCAATCTCGATGCAGCCCGGTGGGAGGGCATGACGTGTCAGCAGGTCCTGGACAGTATCGACGAAACGCCTGTCGAGCAGCTGCAGCGAGGAGACATTGACCGCGACCCGGACCTCCGGCCACTCCCCGCGATGCCATTGCGCAGCCTGTTCGATGGCCGATCGCAATACCCAGTCCCCGATCTCCCGGATGAGACCGCAGTCCTCCGCAACGGGCAGGAAGTCCTGCGGATACGCGTAGGCGCCGGTCGGGAGCCGCCAGCGCAGAAGGCTTTCGACCAGCGACGTCTCCAGGGTGGCGATCTCGACTTCCGGCTGGAAGAACAACTCGAATTCGCCGCGCTCGACGGCCCGGCGCAATCCCTGCTCGGTTGCGAACTTGGCGGCTGCGGCGTCGAGAAGTTCGGGGCTGAACATGCTGAGCTGGCTGCGGCCGCTCGCCTTGGCGCGAAACAGCGCTGCATCCGCCGCGCGCAGCAGTGCTTCAGGCTCACGTCCGTGACCGGGAAAAATGCTCGCGCCGGCGCTGAGACTCATCAGCAGTTCACGTCCATCGACGAACAGCGGTTCCTGGAACGCCCGCACCAGTGATTCGCCCGCGTCCTGTATCTGGGCGACACTCGTGGCGCCTTCATAGACCACCGTGAACTCGTCGCCGCCGAGGCGCGCGGTGAATCCCGTGGCGCCGACGGTGCTGGCCAGGCGTTCTGCAATCGTCTGCAGGACGCGGTCTCCGAACGCATGGCCCATGCTGTCGTTGACGTACTTGAAATGATCCAGGTCCAGAAACAGCACGCCAACCAGGTCATTGCGAGCGGCGGCCGAGCGCAGGGCCCGGTCCAGGTGAGACAGCAGCTGCCGGCGATTCGGAAGCCGCGTCAGCGAATCGTGCTCGGCGAGGTGCAGCAGCTGGCGCGTGCGTTTCTCGACCTTGGCCTCGAGCTGGCCATGGTATTCGCTGGCCAGCGCCTGTGCCGCCGCCAGTTGCTGGGCCATGTGGTTGAAGGAAACCGCGAGCTGATCCAGTTCCCGGATACCTCCGCGCGGGACGGTCACGTTCGCAGCGCCCTGTGCGATCCGTTGCGTCGCGGACAGCAGCCTGCGCACCGGCCTGACCACGCTGGCGACGGTATTGACCGAGGTGGCGAGGAGCAGCAGAAGGATGCCGACGCTGAGCCAGGCGAACAGTATGCGTCGCCGGCTTTCGCGCTCCGAAATGGCCGACAGGACGTCGTCCGACTGGCGCCTCGCCGACGCGAATGCCTTCGCCGCTTCCAGGCTGGCACTGGCCTTGCGGATCGCGGCGGTCAGCGCCGAGTGGCTGGCAGTGAATTCCTCGATCCGGGACTCGCGCTTCAGATCCATGCGCACCAGCAGGTTGCGCAATCGCCCGGCCCGGCCCAGATCCCGCTGCATCTTGTCCTGCCAGTCCTGGCCCTCGGCGCGCACGATGCTCGCCGCGTTGTCGCGCAACAGGGCGGCCAGTGCGGCCTCATCCTTTTGCATGGCCCGGACGTCTTCCCTTGCATAGCCCTGGGGAACGGCGAAGGCGACGAGCCGCGCGCCCATGCCGTCCAGCAGGCGGTTGGCGTCGACCAGGTATTCGCGGGAAACAACGCGCCCGACAATCCTCCATGTCCGGTCTAGCGACGCGGTCACACGCGTGTCCAGGGACGCCAGCTCGCCGCCCAGTTCCAGCAGCAGCAGCCGCCTGGAATCGGATGCCCGGACCAGTTCTTCCGCCAGGCCGATATGCGCGGCCGCCTGCATCTCCAGATCAACGATCGAATCCGGATCCAGCGTCGGCGCCAGCACGAAACGATGCGCTTCGCTGGCGGCGACCAGTGCCTGCACGGCCTCTTCGTACCGCTGTTCGCGCAGCGTATCGGCCTGGTCCGCACGCGCCAGGGTCGCGCGATGCAGCTGTTCCAGCGCAACCGGCAAGGCTTCAGCGTCCGGTTGCGACTCGACCGCGGGCGAGGCGACGTGAGGGTCCTCGATGGTCTGGGCAATCGTGAGGCCGTGTTCGGACACAACATTGGCGACGACAGCGAGTGTCGCAACCGCCGCGAATGCAATGGACAGCCGTGGTGCAATGCCAAGCGGCTGGTCGAACCGAATCCGGTTCAACGCCCGGCGCCACGCCGGAACGCGCGTGGACTCTGCGACCGCAGTAGCAGGTAGCTGATGACTCATCGGGCGCGCCGCATCCCCGGACCCAAGGCCCTCAATCATGCGATTGGCCGGGGTCCCCGATGTGTGCTGCAGTCAGCCAGTCTGTGCGGGCAACTGTGACGGGTGTCTCAGGGTGGCCGCACGCCGTCGACGCCGCGCGCGGGACGGAATCCGACTGTCACATTATGTTCCTGCTGGTCGTCCACGAGCGGAATACCATCGGCGCCGACGTCGATGCCATCGACCAGAACCTGGCAGCTTCCTGCGTCGTCGACGCTTGCACGTTTCTCCACGACGATGCGGTAGCGGGTCTCGCCGTAGCGATAGCTGATCGCATAACTCGTCCAGTCGGCCGGCATGCACGGCGCTACATGGAGCCGGTCGGAGTCGCGACGGAGTCCGAGCAAGGATTCGACGATCAGCCGATAGAGCCAGCCGGCCGAACCGGTGTACCAGGTCCAGCCACCCCGGCCGACGTGCGGCGCGACGGCATAGACGTCCGCGGCGACGACATACGGTTCCGCCTTGTAGGTCGCGACCGTTTCCGGCGTGCGCGCATGATTGACCGGGTTGATGTGTGAGAGCAGTTCGAATGCGCGGCGGCTGTCGCCGAGTTGCGCGAATGCCATCGCGGCCCAGACCGCGGCGTGGGTGTACTGACCGCCATTCTCCCGGACCCCCGGCACGTAGCCCTTGATGTAGCCCGGGTCGAGTTCCGACGTGTCGAATGGCGGATCGAGCAGGCGTACCAGGCCTTGTTCACGCTCGACCAGGCGACGTTCCAGCGCATCCAGCGCCAGACGCGACCGCGCCGGTTCGCCTGCACCGGAAAGCACCGACCAGCTCTGGGAGATCGAATCGATCGAGCACTCGGTATTGAGAATGGAGCCAAGCGGCTGGCCATCGTCGAACCAGGCCCGCAGGTACCATTCACCATCCCAGGCATGCTTGGCGATGTTGCGGCGAAGATCAGCCGCCTGTGAATGGCAGCGTTCCGCAAACGGCGCGTCGTCATGTCGCAGGGCGATCGCGGCGAACGACACCAGCACCTTGTGCAGGAAGAAGCCGAGCCACACGCTTTCGCCCTTGCCGTGAATACCGACCAGGTTCATGCCGTCGTTCCAGTCGCCGGAACCCATCAGCGGCAGGCCGTGCCTGCCGAAGCGCAGGCCATGCTGGATGGCGCGCACGCAATGCTGATACACGCTGGCCGCTTCCCTGGCGCGGCCCGGCAGGTCGTAGTAGGACTCCTCGTCGGCTCCGAGCCCGCGTCCCTCCAGGAAATGGATGCGCTCGTCCAGGATCGTCGCGTCGCCGGTGCATTCGACATAGCGGCAGACCGCAAGCGGCAGCCACAGGTAGTCGTCCGAACAGCGCGTGCGGACGCCCCGGCCCGCGGGTGGATGCCACCAATGCAGCACATCGCCTTCCGGGAACTGCTGCCCGGCGCAGCGCAGCAGGTGCTCGCGCACGAGCCGCGGTTCGGCGTGCACCAGTGCCATCGCATCCTGCAGCTGATCGCGGAAGCCGTAGGCGCCGCCCGATTGCGAATAACCGCTTCTCGCCCATAACCGGCAGGCTTGCACCTGGTACGGCAGCCAGCCGTTGCACAGGACATTGAGCGAGGGATCGGGCGTTTCGACCTGGACCGTCCCCAGTGTCCGCTGCCAGTACTGCTGCACCCGTCCGAGCGCGTTGCGCGCCGTGCCGGTCTTGCGCAGCCGGAGCGCCAGCCTGCGGGCCTCCTCGACATCACGGCCCGCGCCGAGCCGGAATATGATCTCGCGCTCCTCCCCATCGGCCAGCTCGAACGGCACCTGGATCGCGCCGCAAGGGTCCAGCGCCGCGCCCAGCCGACCGGACAGTCGCGAGCGCGTCATCGCATCCGGCTCCCGGAACGTGCGATTTCGCCCGATGAATTCGGTGCGGTCGCCGGTAAGGGCCCGGGACATGTCGTCGACGTCGAAGAAGGCGACGCGACCGGAGAACTCGCTGTTGTAGGCATTGCGCGCGAGCAGCGCACCGCTGGTCGGGTCGATTTCGGTAATGACGTGCATGGCGGATTTCGAGCGCAAGTCGCCGAGTACCCATTCGACGTAGCCGGTCGCGGTCAGCTGGCGCGCGCGTCCGCAGCCGTTCTTGACTTTCAGCACCGAGTACTTGACCGCCAGTTCGAGATCCACGTAGATCCAGAGCTCGGTGTGAATGCCCCCGGCGGTATGCTCGAACACGCTGTACCCGAAGCCGTGGCGGGTCACGTACGGCATCGCGCCGCTACAGGGCTGCGGCGCAGGCGACCAGTAGTGGCCACTTTCTTCGTCGCGCAGGTAGATGGCTTCGCCGCCGGTGGCGCCAACCGGATCGCCGCTCCACGGAGTCAGCCGATACTCGTGGGCGTTCTCGAACCAGGTGTAGGCAAGCCCGCTTTCCGACAGCACGGTGCCAAAGCCGGGGTTGGCGATCACATTGACCCAGGGAACCGGCGTCATCGCCGACTGGGTCGTCGTGATCACGTACTCGCGGCCATCCGCGCTGAACCCGCCGAGTGGATTGCCAAGAATGAGCTCCGGCCGCTGCGGTTGTGGGGGCGCCGGGGGTTCAGGTCGATGGGTGCGAGTCGTTGCAAGGCGCGCGACACTTCGATCGGCGAGTTTCCGGCGACCGACCTGTTCTGCCAGCGTTCCCCGTCGGTCGCTGATGATGATGCGGGCCGCTGCCTGCAGCAGTGTCCGGTCTTCGATCGAGATCTGGTCGGCATACCGGACGAATATGCCGCCCGGCCGGTCAATCGAGCTCGCTTCGATGCCGGTGGCGATGAGTCCCATGATCTGGTCCTGGAGCCGTTGCCGGTAACCCACGTGATCCTCGTTCCAGATCACGAGATCCACGACGAGGCCTTTCAGGCGCCAATAGGAGTGGCAGCGGATCAGTTGTCGGGCCAGATCGACATTGGCGCCGTCCGAGACCTTCAACAGGACGATCGGCAGGTCGCCCGAGATTGCGTAACCCCAGAGGCCTGCCTGCCCGCGCTGGTTCCGCATCATGACGTCGGCATCGGCGCGTAGCGCAGGATTCGCGTAAAGCACGAATCCGGCCAGCCGGCCGAAGATCTGCGCGTCGCCCGGCGTCGCATTGATCTGACGCAACATGACCCCGCTGTGGGTCCACGCGAGATCGAACACGCGGTCCGCGAGATACCGGTCCCGGTACCGGTCGATCAACGCCAGACAGGTCTCGCGGTTGTCGGCGGCGCCGGAGATGAAATCGAGCGTTGCGGACTGTCCTGGCGCGAGCGTGATCTCGCAGCGGATCGCGGCGACCGGCTCCAGCACGGAGCCCTCGGAACCGGACAGTTCTCCCGGGCCGGACAGCGCCTGCGGCGCCGCAATGGTCCGGCCGCGGCCGATGAAGCGGACGCGATCCGTTTCATACGACACGTTGTCTATCGCGGCGCCGTGAGTCGCCAGCTGGTGAAATGCCCACGGCGCCGGGTCGCGGGCGGATCGCGGCCGGCGCGTGCTGAGGATCGTGCGGCGCTCGCGGACGATCTCGGTCTGAATGAACAGGTTGCCGAACGATGGCTGTAATGCATCGGCTGCCGGCGCGGCAAGCACGAGCTCCGCGTAGCTCGTGATTTCGACGGTCCGGCGCACACGCGCATGATTGGTGACGCGGATCCGGCGCAGCTCGATGTCGTCCTCCGGCGAGACCACGATCTCCGAGTAGGTCTCGTAGTCCAGGTCGCGCCGGCGGAACTCGACGCGTCCTTCGGAGAACATGGCCTCGTAACTGTCCGCCTGACGCAATGTCGGCTGTTGCGTCGCCGACCAGTACTCGCCGGTCGCCGCATCGCGCAGGAAGAAGAACGAACCCCAGTTGTCGCTGGTCGGATCCTCGCGCCAGCGCGTGACGGCGAACTCGCGCCAGCGACTGTAGCCGCCACCCGCATTGGTCACCATGACGTGATAGCGGCCATTCGAGAGCAACTGCACTTCCGGCGACGGCGTGTCCGGGCCGATCGGCAGTTGCGCCGCCTTGTCGGCCATGTCGGAGAAAGCACCGACTTCGGATTGCGCCGTGATGTGGGCATGGACGGCGGCGGTCTTCGGGATTTTTTCCTGCAGCAGCAGGAGAGTGGCCTGGAACTGCGGATCCGATTCGAACCGCCGCTGCATCGGCCGGTCCAGCAGCCGGTGCGCGAGCGCCAGCAGGCACATTCCCTGGTGATGCGCCATGAAGGACCGGACTATGGCGCTGGTCTGCCCGCGCGCCAGTCGCGCTGGCGTGTAGTCGATGGCTTCGTAGAATCCGAACTGGCCTTCCAGGCCGGCGGCGGACAGACGCTGAAGGTTCGCGCAGGCCGCTTCCGGCGCGACGATCAGCGCCAGCGCCGATGCATAGGGCGCGACCACCAGATCCTCCGCCAGTCCCCGCGTGAGGCCGAGTCCGGGAACACCGAAGGCGTGATACTGATAATTGAGGTTGGCGTCGACGGTGTTGTAGCCGGATTCCGATATGCCCCAGGGCTGCGACCGCTGCCTGCCGTACGCGATCTGGCGTGCGACGGCGGCGCGGCAGGTCTGGTCGAGCAGCGTGCCTTCGTAGGTCGGCATGACCAGCAGCGGCATCAGGTACTCGAACATCGAACCGCTCCACGAAACCAGCACGGTTTCGCCGTCGACCGTCGTCAGCATCCGTCCGAGCGCAAACCAGCATTCCTGCGGCAATTGCCCCTGGGCAATCCCGACGAAATTGCTGAGCCTCGACTCGGAAGCCAGCAGGTCGTAGTAGCCGGTGTCCCGCCGGAACTCGTCCACGTTGTAACCGATCGCCAGCAGATGACGGGTGCGGTCGTAGAGGAACTCATAGTCGAAGTCGGCAAAGCCCGTCGCCTGCTGCGCCAGCCGTTCGCATTCGGCAACGCGCTGCCGGGCAACTGCGGCAGCGGGCGATGCGTTCCACGCGGCAAGTTCGCGCAACGTCGGCACGCCGGTGTCGCGCCCGGGCGGCCCGGCATCCGCCTCCGCGTCCGCCGAGTGCAACCACGGCGCCAGTTCCATCAGTTCATCGCGCGCGGCAGTGCATTGACGCCCAAGCGCGGCCGCCCACTCGTGCGCCGCCGGCGCCATCGCTTCGTCCACGGTGTGCGCGAGAATGGCGATTGCCACGGCGAGGGTCTCGAGTCGTAGCAGGACTGCGGCGAGCCCATGCGGCTGGGTCGCGTGCACCGGCTGCAAGAGTGCATGCACCCGGTCGAGCGCAGGCCACTCGCCGTCCGGCAGCGCCTCGGCAAGCAGGGCCAGGGTGTCCGCGAGTCCGCCGAACGTACGAGGCCCGACGACCGGTTCATCCGGAAGCGCGAGCAGTCCGGCACGCAGGGTCAGCAGCAGCCCGGCGAGATTGCCGCTGTCCACCGAGGACACGTAGCGAGGCGGCAGCGGCAGCAGCGTCCGGGTGTCGTACCAGTTGAAGAAATGTCCGCGATAGCGCACCAGTCCCGCCATCGTGCGGAATGTCGCATCGGTACGCGTCAGTAGATTGCCTGCCGGGATGTAACCGAAGTCGTAAGCGGAGAGGTTGGCGAGCAGCATCATGCCGATATTCGTCGGCGACGTGCGATGCGCGATGACCGGCCCGGGATCCTCCTGGAAATTGTCCGGCGGCAGCCAGTGATCCCCATCGCCGACGAAGCGGTCGAAGAAAGCCCAGGTCTTGCGCGCAATCTTTCGCAGGAAAAGGGTCTGTTCCGCGCTGAGGCGCGCCTGGTCACGGACCAGCGGGCGGCTGAGCCACGACGCGAGTGCCGGCGCGGCAAGCCACAGGCCGAGCAAGGGCAGAGCGGCTAGCAATGCCTCCGGGCGGAGTACGACGAGTCCGAACGCCGTGGCCGCCGCAATGAACGGTGCGGGCCAGAGCGCGCGATAGGTCGTTGCCAGGTCCGTGTCCTGGTTTCCCGCCTGCTCGTCATAGGGACTCCATTCGAGCAGGTTCCTGCGCGTGATCAGCATGCGGCCTGACGTGCGAACTACCGCTCCCAGACTGACGACGGCCTCATGCGGCAGGGTGGCGAGCCTGAAAGCCGTCTGCGCAAGGCCCCGGCCTGCGTCGCGGCTGACGGCAAGCAGGTGCTGGGTATAACCCAGGTCGCGGGTCTTGCGCAGCGCGGATGCGAAGAACACGAGCAGCAGCGGAATCACGAAAATCGCGGCCACCGCGATCGTCCAGTGCACCGGGTCAGGCGCAAGATACCAGCCGACCGGAAACAGGATCGTGAGTGCCGCGGGTGTCAGGCTCCGGCGCAGGTTGTCGAAGATCTTCCATCGTGAAAGCGCGGACAGCGGGTTCCGCAACGTGCGTCGATCCGGCCCGGGAACGCGAGGCATGAGCCAGCGCGCGATCTGCCAGTCGCCGCGGATCCAGCGTTCGTGCCTGCGGGTATCGGCGTCATAGCGCGACGGATACTCCTCATAGAGCATGACGTCACTGAGCAGCCCGGAACGCGCATAGCAGCCTTCGAGCAGATCGTGGCTCAGGATCCAGTTTTCGGGAAAACGCGACTTCAGCGCGGATTCGAAGGCGTCGACTTCGTAGATGCCCTTGCCGATGAACGAGCCTTCGCTGAACAGGTCCTGGTAGACGTCGGACACCGAACGCGTATAGGGATCGATGCCGGGCTCGCTGCCGAACAGTTGCGCATAGCGCGAGCGGTTTGCTCCGGCAAGGCTCGCGGCCATGCGCGGCTGCAGGATTCCGTAGCCCCCGGTGACGCGTTGCCGGCTCTCGTCGTAACGCGGGCAATTGAGCGTATGCGCCATCACGCCGATGAGCTGGCGGGCGGAATCCCTCGGCAGTTCAGTATCCGCGTCCAATGTGATGACGTAGCGGATGCCTTGCAGACCGGCCATGTCGCCGACCACCAGTGAAAAACGCTCCTGCCCTTCGCCGCGCAGCAGCAAGTTCAGATCCGCGAGCTTGCCGCGCTTGCGCTCATGACCCATCCAGCACCGTTCCGCGGGGTTCCAGCGACGGGGACGGTGCAACAGGTAGAACGGGCTCGGGCCGGTTTCCGCGTACTTCGAGTTCAGACGCTCGATGCCCGCCTGCGCGTGGCTGAGCAACCGCGCGTCGTCCGCCAGTGACTCGTCCGGCGCATCGCAGAAATCCGTGAGCAGACCGAAACGTAGCTGCGGGTCCCGGTTGCCCAGATACCGTACTTCGAGCGCCTCGACCAGCTCGTCCACGCGATCCGTGCTGTTGAGCAGCGTGGGGATCACGACCATCGCGCGCATGTCCGACGGCAAGCCTGCGGAGAAATCCAGGCGCGGCAGCAGCCGCGGCGTCGCGAGCAGCGTGGCGAGCCAGTTGGTGAGCGACGAAGCGAGCTGGCTGGCGCCGAGCAGCGCGATCGCGCCCAGCCATTCCAGCCGCCAGCCGGCCAGTCGGGCGGCTTCCAGATTGGCGAGCAGGATGCCCCCGAAAACAACCGTCAGGATCAGCATCGTGCCGAGGTACAGGGCCAGCGGATGCTCGCTTGCCCGGCGGCGCTGGAGATCGGGCCAGGACAGGCGGTACGCCAGCGCCGATTCGAGCTGCGGCAGGCCGCGGTCCACGAGGTAATACCCGACATGCGCCGTGTGGTGGCCGTTGCCCAGCTCCGCGGCACTGCGCCGGGCCAGTCCGATGGCCTCCTGCGCCACTTCGATTTCCGTCCGCGGACTGCGCTTGGCGAGCCGGGCTACGACATGCCGGTAACGGTCCCGCGTCCCGAAATCCATCCGGTCATAGGTTTCGTTCGGATCGTCGCGCAGCGTCTGCTCGACGTGACTGAGCAACTCGACGAATTCGCGCCAGTCCATCGCCCCGAGGAAGCGCAGGCTCCCGATCGAGTTGCTGATCGAGACCTGGTCCGCCGCCTGGTTCTGGGTCTCGGCGAGCACCATCTGTTCAATCGTCTGGCTGGATTCCGCGAGACGCTGTTCGATCCACGTGAGCGGCAACGCCAGCGCGAGTCCGTGCCCCTGCAGGCGCCGCGCGAGTTCGGCGACGAAGGAACTGACCAGCGGTGGATCGGATCGCGCCATGTCGGCGATGACCAGGATCAGATTCTTCGGATCGCTCTCGGCGACTTCCGTCATCTGGTCCGCCCATTGTTGGGCCGCGTCGGAATAGGCCCGTGCGGCGGTGATGCGGACACTGACGCGGCGCAGGTTTTCGATGAGGGCGAGACGCAGCATGATCGGGATGGCCCAGAGCTCGCCCAGCGTCAAAGGCTCCACGGTCTGGTAGGCGGCAACGAAGCGGCTCAGTGTTTCCGCATCCACGCGGCCGTCGCCGTGCGAAATCGCTTCCAGCGCGATGTCGTAGGAGCGCGGCAATCCGCGCGACGGACCCTGCGCGAGTCGCGGCAGTCCCCGGCTGTAACCGCGCGGCAGGTGGCGGCGCGCGGTCCGGATCTGCTCTTCGATCAGATAGAAATTATCAAGCAGCCATTCGCCCGCCGGCGCGATGCGTAGTTTCGACCGGACTGCCACCGTCAGCGCGTTGCAGGCATCGATCAGGACCTGCTCGTTCTCGTCAAGGCGCCCCAGCAGGCGGTTCTGCGGCGCTAAACGGCTGAGCGTGTGCGATCGCGCCAGCGTCCGCCCATGGACTTCCATCTGGTCGGCGCTGAACAGCTCGGCACGCAATGGCGTCTGGTCGTCGCCCTGCCGGTTTGAGGACGGCGTGGAGCTGCCGGAAAGGATGCGGGGCAGGGGAGTGCGAAACATCGTCAAGCGATCATAACCGCAGCGGCGGCGGCGGTTATCGAACGCGCATGCGGGATCTCAGTTATCTATCCAGTTCGAGTAGCGCCAGTTTCGCTTCCTGCAGGAACGGCCGCTCGGTTGCGCGCCCGGTCATGTTCTCGGATTCCGATTCGGACAACCGCTGGGCATCCAGCGCCCAGGATTCCAGGATCCGGCGTTTCTGGGAGGTGTCGAGCCGTTCGTCGGACAGCACGTCGTTCGGCCGCTCGTAGAAACGCGTCGGGTCGAGTGCGACGGCATCCATATCGAGGACTTCGGGGCGGGTGTCTTTGCTCCGCCTGCTGGGCCCCAGATGCGTTCGCCGCTTGCGGTACGGGCGCATGGTTTGTGTGACCGGGCTAGTCGGGTGTTCGTTCCGCCCGCGGACGCCCGGAACCGTTGGCGGCCGAGCGGACGATCCGCGAAATTGCCATGACGGCGGTCGCCGCCTTGGCGTGACGGGAACCCACGATGAGTGCCGCGAATTCCGCCAGCACGGTGACCGCCATCGCCGGGCTGCGCGTCAGGAAACGCATCGTCTTGCTGCGCGGGTAGCTGCCGTCGTCGGCCTCCGGCGGCGGTCCCAGTTGTTCGGCGATGAGGCCGCGCTGCGCCCGGATTCGTTCGCGCAACGCAAGGCGTTGCTGTTCGATGGGAACGTCGGGTTGTGGCGTCACACTCGGCTCCTGATCATCGCGAGGTCAGCGGCGATTTCCTCACGCGTGCCGGCAAAAGCCTCGCGGCCGCGCGCCGACAGGGTCTTGAATCGCATCCAAGCGTATCCCGCGCAGGCTGCATAGAACAGGATCAGACCGGCCGCGGCCGCAATCCGGTACGGCGTATTCCAGCTGAATGCAAGCACCAGCGCGCCCGCAGTCAACAGCGTACACAGTACGCCGATGGCGGCGATCAGCGCCGCAAACAGCAGCCCGCTAATCCGCTTCTTTTCCGCGGCCCATTCCACACGCGCAAGCTGGCCATGGAGACTGACCTGGGCCAGCAGCGACGAACCCGCCGAACGCAGTATGCGTACTACGTCCAGCGGGGAGATCGAGGCGGATTGCGGCGCCGTTTCCATCACATGCGTCGGTTGATGGCGATCCCGACCAGCAAGCCGAGGATTGCGCCGATGCTCACGGACTGCCACGGGTGCTCGTGAACAAAGGTGTTGGTAACGCGCGCGGATTCACGCGCCCGCTCGGCGATCTCGGTGCCCGCTTCCGTGAGGGATTCCTTTGCCGCGCCGACGCGCTCGGTCAGCTTCTGCTTGGCGCGTTCCAAATCGGCACCGGTGAGAGGCGTCATCGAAGTGATCAAGTCCTCGACGTCCGAGATGAAATTGTGCAGCTCGCCTTTACCTTTACGGGATGCCTGTGCCACGGCGGACTTGGCGTCCGTAGCGAGCGTTCGGGCGCTGTGTCCATTCCCCTCGGATTCCGCAATATCTGGATACCTGTTCATGGTGCTTCCTGCTCCAACGTGAGTTAGACGGCTGATGCCGCGATAGGAGAAACATAGCGCAGGGCAATATAAAGGTCTGTCAGTCGAGGACCACAAATGGTTCGGTCATTTGTGGGGATTGGACCGCGTGACCCGGTGTTACAGTCCGGCGGGGCTTGGAGAAAAACGCGTCTGGGAGTCACACACATGAGCCTTGGAACAATTCTTCTCATCGTACTGGTGCTCGCGCTGATCGGCGTCGTTCCCGCCTGGCCACACAGCCGGGGTTGGGGATATGGGCCGAGCGGCATCGTCGGCGTCATTCTGGTCGTGCTGCTCATCCTGTTCCTGATGGGCAAGCTCTGAGCTAAAACGTGCGCCGGGGAGCCGGAGCAGCGGAAGCTCGAAGCCTCATTGCCTCGAATGAGCCGCGTCAAGCGCCCGGTAACGGAACAGCGGGACCTGCGCTCCGGTACGCCGTTCTGGCTGCGCCACGGTGCGACCCGTGTGCCCTGCCGGCCGCTTAGACGCAATCTCAAAGTGGACGTGGCAATTGTCGGCGCGGGCGTGAGCGGCGCGCTGGCGACGGACGCCGTATTGAGCGCCGGCAAGAGCGTGGCCGTGCTCGATCGGCGCGGCCCGATGAAGGGCTCGACAGCCGCCAGTACCGCGCTGCTCCAGTTCGAAATCGACCGACCGCTGATCCACCTGACACGAAAAATCGGCTACGCGCGTGCAGTCAGGGCCTATTGGCGATCGGCGTCGGCCGTCGATTATCTGCGCGGCCGGATCGGAGACCTGGGGCTGCGCTGCGGGTTCCGCGACCGCCGGAGCGTTTACCTTCCCGGCAATCTGCTGAATGTCGCCGAATTGAAGCGTGAAGCAGCGGCTCGCGAGCGGGTCGGCCTCCGTTCGCGCTTTATCGCCGCCCCGGAACTTCATGCGCTGACCGGAACCCGGAAAGCCGGCGCCATATTGTCGGGCGGCGCCGGCGAATTGAATCCCGTGACCCTTACCGCGGGTCTCTGGCGTTCTGCGCATGCGCGAGGAGCACGCCTCTATGCGCCGGCCGAAGTTGTCGACATCGAGGTCGGGCGGTCTGCCGTCACGCTTACGACCGCCGACGGGCCTGTCGTTCGCGCGAGACATGCTGTCTTCGCGACCGGCTATGAGCTGGTGAAACTGGTCAACTCCTCCCGTCACCGGGTTTTCTCGACATGGGCCATGGCGACCGTCCGGCAACCCGACAGGCTGTGGCCTGCTCGTTGTCTCCTATGGCAGGCCGCGGATCCTTATCTCTACATGCGAACGACGCCGGACGGCAGGGTGATCGTCGGCGGCGAAGACGAGGAGTTTTCGGACGAAGCCAAACGTGACGCAATGATCCCGGAAAAAATCATCGCCATCCGCCGCAAACTACAGACGCTCTTACCCGGGCTCGACACGACGCCTGAATTCGTCTGGGCTGGTTGCTTCGGTACGAACTCGACCGGCCTGCCCACCATCGGTGCCATACCGGGGGCCTCGCGCTGTTTCGCCATTATGGGTTACGGCGGCAACGGCATCACGTTCAGCGTGATCGCGGCACAATTGATCCAGCGTGCGATCATGGGCCTTCGCGATCCGGACGCGGACCTGTTCGCGCTGCAACGCTGACGAAGAAAAACCCCGGCCGCTTTCGGACCGGGGCCTGTGTTGGTGGAGGCGGCGGGAATCGAACCCGCGTCCGCAAGCCCTACGCTACAGGATCTACGTGCGTGTCCAGCCTATTGATCTCGCCGCGTGCTACCCGGTTGGCGGGGAAAACACGAAGCCAGCTTCGGAGCGTTTTAGCGGTTCCAGCCCGGAGCACACCGGTTCCGCGATCCTGTGAGCGCGTCCCCCGGGTCTGGATGCACAGGCACATGC
>JALYJS010000336.1 GCA_030799345.1 Pseudomonadota bacterium
GGCACGCCTCGCGCGGCTCCGCGAGGCCGGCCTGGATCGCATTCGCTTCGCGTGGATGGGTGGGCTCTTGCGCGGCGAGCCTCATTACTACCGCGTACAGGGGCCAACGTTTCTGATCGAGTACGACAACACGCAGAATGATGCTAATCACATTCATGCCGTCTGGCGGGACTTTGACGGCGATTTCGGCGTCGATCTCTTGGCGGAACATCACCGGAATTCGGCACACCATACGGACTGACGCGTGGGCGCGTCGGGAATGCCTCGCGCGGTCCGTTCCGGACACACTGGTACCCCTCTGGTCGGGCAGCTCGCTACTTCAACTTCCTGGCGATGGCCTCGAGCTCTCGCACGGCAAGCAGATCCCTGTCACGGCCCAGCGCGCGCTTCGCGTCAATCAAGTCTGGCAGCGACATGACCAGGCAGCGACGGCCAAACAGTTCAACGTCGATCGCCTGAGCCCGCACGCGTTCGAACCCCCCGACCCCGGTAATGGAGGTCAGCAGGTCGATCGCGCCGGCTTTCGTTTCCAGGTATAGGTTTCTGACTTGCACTCCAGGGTCAGGATTTGTCAGGAAAGATAGCCGTCCGCCCGCTGACCGGTGGACCGGTGACAAATCCGCCAGGATGCCGCGCAACCTCTCGACGTTGATGTCCGTCAGCAGCGTGCAGACGTCGAGGTCCCCTGTGACCAATGTCGATCCGTGCAGGACGGCGGCGAACCCGCCGACGATGACGAACTCGATCTCAGCGTCGGGCCACGAACTGTCACTTGAGAGGCTACCAGCGCGACGGCAAGATCGAGCGCTGCCTGGTGCTTCAACACGCGCTCCTCGGGAGTGAGTCGGAGATTGGCCTCGATAAGGTCTTCATCGAAGCCAGCATCCTGCAGAGATCGAGGCCGAGAATCTGCGTAACGCATGTTGTGAATATATCGTGTCTGGGGTGGCACGGCCGTAAATTGCGCTTGACCAGCCTGGCGATTTGCGGACTGGCTGTTACTTGGCCTGCACCGTCCTGCATCGTGGGCATTTATTGCAACACGTGCCCCGGCTAACCAGTTGATGCGGTGGATAATGCGGATATCAGCTTGAGAAAGCGCTACCAGGCGCAATCGCGAGTCGAATATCAGCCTGTGCGATCATTTCCTTGAAGCGTGGGTGATCGCGAACCTCATCGAGATCCGGATCGACCTTTGCCCAGAGCACCGTTTCGGCGGCATCCCGTTCGAACACCGGTCCGAGCAGGTCGAGTGCCACATCGAACTCGCGCAATGCCGCAAATCCGCAGGCAAAGTTGTAGCGCATCGTCAAATTGTCCGGATCGAGCAGCATGGCGCGCTTGGCGAGATCCTTCGCGCGTTCAGCTTCGCCCAGGACACACAGGGAAACGACGACATACCCCAAGGCCATGCCATTGTCCGGTTCCTGGGAGGTGATCTTTTCGGCCCGCGCCAGTGTGCGTTGTGCCGCAAGACGCGTCCTATCCAGGTCGCCCAGAACTTTGTATGAAGTCATCAACATGCTGACTGAAGAAAAATCGGTCTCCATCAACGCTGCGGCTTTTTCATAGAACTTGATCGCATCCGCGAACCGGCGCTGCGTGAAATACAGTCGGGCCGCCGCCGTGTTGACTTCAAACGACTCCGGGTCCAGTCGCAGGGCGGCCTCGATTTCCACGAGCGCCTTTTCGTATTGGCTGTCGGCTGTCAGGACCCTGGCTTTGGCGGCGTGTGCCTCAGCGAGCTTCTCGTCCAGTGAGAGCGCCCGCTCGGCCGCTGCCAAGCCACCATCACCCGGTCCGTTGAAATAGAACTTAAGGGCTGCCTGCGCGACGGCCATCAGGGCCCAGGCGGTCGCATAGTTCGGGTCAATCTCCGTCGCGCTGCGGCAAAGGCGGATGATGGCTTCGCAGCGGCGAACGTTGCCGTAGTTGCCCGTGACACTGAATTGTCGCGCCATCAGGTAGAGGTTGTATGCCTCGAGGTTCGTCGTCCCACGCTGCTCGATCGCTTTCTTTTCTTCCGGCAGGATCCGGAGCTTGAGCGCCTTGACGATAGCCTCGGAGATCTCGTCCTGAAGCGCAAAGATGTCGTTCAGGTCGCGATCGTAGCGCTCGGCCCAGATCTGGTTGTCCTTTGATACTTCGATCAGCTGGGCGGTAATCCGGACACGTCCGCCCGACTTTCGGACACTGCCTTCCAGCACATAGCTGACCTTGAGCTGCTTCGCTATCTGGGGAATCTCGACGTTCTTCCCCTTGAAACTGAAAGCCGTGTTGCGCGAAACCACGGCGAGCGACGAGACCTTGCTCAGGTCGGTAATGATGTCCTCGCTGATCCCGTCGCTGAAGTATTCCTGCTCGGCATCGCCGCTCATGTTGACGAACGGCAGGACGCAGATTGAAACGCGGGCGGACTTCGCCGCGGCCGCGGCTGGAGTAGAACCAGTCGCAGATGTTCCGCGCTGTGGTGTCCGAGGGCGCGCGATCATCGAACCGAGCGCTCGCAGGACTTCCTGAAAAGACGGGCTCCCGGGGTCGTTTCCCCAGTGGTCGAGGTCGGTGGTATGAAGCGCGCGCACGTCCATCGGCAGGCGGGCATCTTCAAACCGAACCGGGACCAGGATGCCCCTATCAGCGGCCTCACGGGCCTCACCGCGTACCCAGCGTGAGGCCACCGATGTCGGGGTCCAGACCACCAGTACGGACTTGGCCGCATTCATTTCGGTCTCGATCTGATCGTCGAACAACTGGCCCGCGGCGATCTCCGGGTCCCACCACACAGACCAGCCCTTGGCCTCGATTGCGGCGACGATCGGTGCGACGAGCTCCTTGTCGGTTCGAGCATACGAAACGAACACGTCAGCCATGCGTGCGCGACCTCTACCCTGAATGGTTGCCGCAATCCGCGGCAGCCCGGATAGCATAACCCGGCCTGTTACGTTCGACAGCGAAACAACCGGCCCGAAGAGGTTGGTGTCGAGAATCCCGATCTGGTGACCGCGAAAGTTCGCTTGCGGTTATTCCGCTAGCAACCTCTCGAGCGCATCCGCCGCCGGCCGCCCAAACCGCCGGGTGATTCGCCTCACTAAATCCAGATCGATTGGCGGCTCTGCGGCCCTGATCGCTTCTTGAGCATCCGCAATGTCCAGCGGTCCGCCAGCGAAGCACTTCATCCCGATGAAATCCTCGCGCCCAATTATCCGAAGTGTCGTCCCATGAAATGCGA
Source organism: Pseudomonadota bacterium (assembly GCA_030799345.1). Classification (GTDB taxonomy): domain Bacteria; phylum Pseudomonadota; class Gammaproteobacteria; order Steroidobacterales; family Steroidobacteraceae; genus SCUD01. The sequence continues at coordinate 3,230 of JALYJS010000336.1, forward strand.
CCGAGTTTGTTCGGTCAAATGCTTCGGGGTCGAGGCCGCGAAGACCGCCGAGAAGATCTACGCGATTCCCGAATTGATCGCTGATTGCGATTAGTGCTGGTATGGGATCGTCGAAATCGCCGCGGCTAAGCTCCGTTGTAAAACCCGCTTCCCGAAGCATCGTTTCGAGACCAGGCAGATCTGGCGGCGACACTGAAACGAGCGCGTCGGCATCCGTTGTAGCGCGAACTGTCCCATACACCGAAGCGGCGAGGGCGCCCACAACCCCGTACTCGATCCCCTGCTCATTGAGGACAGCGACTACATCGAGGAGCAGAAGTAGTGACTGGCCGGGGCCAGTCGCATTCACCTGGTGCTCCGAGCCAGCGTGCCGCCGTATTTCATCCCGGCGCGATGCAGTTCGGTGACGAGCTCACTGTGTTTCAGGTGGGCCTCAAGACGTTTCTCTGGGGTCAAGGAACGAACGCTCTCATTCACTGCGTGGCGCGCCTCTTCGGCAAGGCGGGACTTGATGCGTGCGGGCTGCGATGGCGTGATGCCGGAGACATAAACCCCGGCTTCCGCTGGATCTTTGCCGGTCTGTAGCACGACGGAGAGTCCCGCGCGCACCGCGACTTTCAGCATCAGCTCAAGCGAAACCTCATCCACCTGCCCGCGCATGATCTTGCTCATCGTGGGCTGAGGAATCGCCAGACGCTTCGCCGTTGCGACTTGGGTCTGTCCGTCGCGTTCGACGTGACGGGCGATCTGCAAAGCAAGATCACTGCGCAGAGCTTTTACCGCTGCCTGGTCTCGGTGAGTCATGGCTGCGAGCCTGGATATGAGGTTATATGTTATTAACTATAACGTAAGTGAATTAACTACAGAAGCCCTGTTTCTCAACAGTACTTGAGATGAGCGTTGAGCATAAAGACATCCAATGTAGGCTCAATATATTGATTCATAAGCGATTTCCAAAACAGCCCTCAGCGCAACCCAAGCCTAGAATTCAAGGCGCTGGCTCTCTAGGTACTCGTCGTAACTGCCCGTGAAGTCGGCGAAGCTGCCGTCGGGCTTCAGTTCGATCATGCGGTTTGCGAGCGCACCCACGAACTCGCGGTCGTGTGAGACGAAGACCAGTGAGCCCGGATACTTCTCGAGTCCGATCTGGAGCGACTCGATGGTCTCCATGTCCATGTGGTTCGTGGGCTCATCCAGGAGCATCACGTTCGGGCGCGTCAACATGAGCTTGCCGTAGATCATGCGTCCTTTCTCGCCGCCTGAGAGCACCTTGACGGACTTCTTGGTCTCGTCGCCAGAAAACAGCAGCCGGCCGAGGGTCGCGCGTACGATCTGGTCGTCGTCCGCTTTACCGGTCCACGTGGACATCCAGGTAAAGAGATCGGACTTGGTTTCGAACTCCGCCTGCGGATCCTGTGGCATGTAGCCAGGCTGGGCATTCTCGACCCAGGTGATGCGGCCGGCGGTCGGCTTCAGGTCGCCTGCGAGGCAGCGCATCAGCGTCGTCTTGCCGATTCCGTTCGGGCCGATGATCGCCACCCGTTGCTCTGCCTGGATCGTGAAATTGAGGTTCGTGAAGACGTCGGTGCTGGTCCCGGGATAACGAAACGTCAGGCCTTCGACGGTGACGGCCGAGCGGTGGAGCTTGCGGGCCTGCTCGAAGCGGATGTACGGGTTCTGACGCGAGGACGGGCGGACCTCCTCGAGTTTGATCTTTTCAATCTGTCGCTTTCGCGACGTGGCCTGTCGTGCTTTCGACGCGTTCGCGGAGAAGCGTCGGACGAACTCCTGCAAGTCCGAGATCTGCGCCTTGGCCTTGGCATTGGCAGACTCCACACGCTGGCGGGCCTGCACCGAGGCGAGCATGAAGTCGTCGTAATTGCCCGGGTACACCTTGAGCTGCTGGTAGTCGAGGTCGGCGATGTGCGTGCACACCTGGTTGAGGAAGTGCCGGTCGTGGCTGATGATGATCATCGTCGCGTCGTACGAGTTGAGCGCTTTCTCGAGCCAGCCGATCGAGTGGATGTCGAGATT
>JALYJS010000347.1 GCA_030799345.1 Pseudomonadota bacterium
AGTTAGTGATGGGCGAAAAGAAAGGGTATCGCGTGGCTGTGCTCGGAGCGACCGGGCTCGTGGGCGAAACCATCATCCGTGTGCTGCAGGAACGCGACTTCCCGGTATCCGAACTGCTGCCGCTCGCAAGCAACCGCTCGGTCGGCAAGCGCGTGGAGTTTCGCGGCCGGCATATCCCCGTGATCGACGTGGCCACCTTCGATTTCAAGCGGGCTCAGATCGGTCTGTTCTCCGCGGGCGGCGAGGTGTCGCGCGAGTACGCACCCAAGGCGGCTGCGGCCGGCTGCATCGTCATCGACAACACCTCGGAGTTCCGCTACGAGGACGACATTCCGCTGGTCGTGCCGGAGGTCAACCCCCAGACCATCGGCGAATACAAGAAGCGCGGCATCATCGCCAATCCCAATTGCTCGACCATACAGATGGTCGTGGCGCTCAAGCCGATCTACGACGCCGTGGGCATCGCGCGGATCAACGTGGCCACCTATCAATCCGTGTCGGGCGCCGGCAAGGAAGCGGTCGATGAGCTTGCTTCGCAGACCACCAGGCTCATGAGCGGCGAAGAGCCGGACAAGCCGCAGGTCATCGCCAAACGCATTGCCTTCAATTGCGTGCCGCAGATCGACAAGTTCATGGATAACGGCTACACCAAAGAAGAGATGAAGATGGTGTGGGAGACGAGGAAGATCCTCGGCGACGCGTCCATTCTGGTGAATGCCACGGCGGTTCGAGTGCCGGTGTTCTTCGGCCACTCCGAGGCGGTGCACCTGGAAACCCGGCAAAAAATCACCGCCGATGCGGCGCGCGAGCTGCTCAGGAGAGCCCCGGGAATCGAGGTGTTAGACGAGCGCAAGCCCGGGGGTTACCCCACGGCAGCCACCGAAGCCGCGAACCGGGACACGGTTTATGTCGGACGCATTAGGGAAGATATAAGTCACGACCGCGGACTTAACTTATGGATCGTTTCGGACAACATCCGGAAGGGTGCTGCCACGAACAGCGTCCAGATCGCCGAGATTTTGGTGCGAGAGCATATTTAAGTTATATTGCGGACGGTTTCAGCCTAGCGTCGGAAGTTTCGGCGCTAAGCTTTTGTTTCGATAAAGAAATCATCGAGTAAAACATCGCTGATGGTGGTTGTGGAGACGCGAATGCTGCGTATTGGTCTCGCCCGGGGTTTCCTGGCTTTTTTGCTGTTGCCCGGAGTGTCCCTTGCTCTGGGACTCGGTGACGTTCATCTCAATTCACCGCTCAACGCTCCGCTCGACGCCGAGATCGAACTAGTCAATACGACGCCGGAGGATCTCGCGACCCTCGACGCCAAACTAGCTTCGAAAGAAACCTTCGAGCGTTATGGGCTCGAGTGGCCGCAGTTCATGTCGTCGGTCACCGTGACGCGCGACCGTTCCGCCAGCGGCGCGCAAGTACTGCGCATCAAGTCGAGCGAAACCGTCACCGAACCTTTCCTCACGCTGCTCATCGAGGCGACCTGGGCGCGTGGTCGCCTGGTGCGTGAATACACTGTGCTGCTCGACCCGCCAGTGTTTGCCCCTAACAGTGCGGCGCCCGTGCGTCAGGCAATGCCCGCGGTGGGCGGTGCAACTTCTTCCGGCCAGATTTCCCGTCCGGCGCAGACCGAAACCCAGGCGGCGCCGCCTGTGGCAGCCGGCGGCGGAGACAGTTACGAAGTGCAGCGTGGCGACAGCCTTTCGGCTATCGCGCGTCGCCTGTCGGCGAGCACCGGAGTGCGCACCGATCAGGCGATGGTGGCCATCTACCGTGGCAACTCCGACGCATTCGAAGGCGACATGAATCGCCTGCGCGCTGGCGCAGTTTTACGGATGCCCGGGAGCGACGAAATCGCTGCCGTGTCCCCTTCCGAAGCGAGCGGCGAAGTGCGCCGGCAGGCCGGCTCGTGGGCCCCTTCCAGTGGTGCGGATGCCGGCGGACGCCTGCGTCTGGTACCGCCAAGTGACTCCGCGTCGAGCCCGGGCGCAACGCCCGGCAATGCCGCCGAAGTCGATGCCCTGCAAGGCCGGGTCCGAGAGCTCGAGGGCCAGCTCACCGAATCCAAGCGCATGCTCGAGCTGCGAAATACCGAACTTGCCGACTTGCAGGCGAAGCT
>JALYJS010000353.1 GCA_030799345.1 Pseudomonadota bacterium
ATGTAGGGGAGCATCGCGGATACCACCATGATGAAGAGCGCCAGCGGGTATCCGAGCGGCCAGTCGAGCTCCGGCATGTAGTGGAAATTCATGCCGTAGATGCTCGCGATCAGCGTCGGCGGCAGGAACACGGCTGCCGCGACCGAGAAGATCTTGATGATGTTGTTCTGCTCGATGTTGATCAGGCCGAGCGTCGCCTGGAGCATGAAGCTCGACTTGTTCGCCAGGAACGAGGCGTGGTCGGAAAGCGCCAGCACATCGCGCGACATGCTGCGGAAACGCGACTGCTGGTCCTTCGGAATCTGCACGGCCTGCGATTGCTGGATGAAGGTCAGCTGACGGCCAAGCGTGACCAGGCTTTCGCGCGCCTTGCTGGTCAGGTCACCGTCCCGGCCGATCTTCTCCATGACGCCGCGCAGGTCGCGGGTTCGGACCGCGGCGCCCTTGACGGGTGGCGCGAAGACGCCCGCGGACAATTCATCCAGGCCGAGACCCACCCGCTCGAGCACGTCGGCGGTGCGTTCAATGATCGCTTCCAGCAGGCCGGCCAGGATGCCGGGCGCATTGGTCGCGGCGGAGGGATGCCGCTCGGAGTAGGCGACGAAGCGCCGGAACGGCAAGGGATCCACGTAGCGGTTCGTGATCAGCCGGTTGTGCGAAAGGATGAACGTGATCGCCGCGGACTCGGGCCGGTCAGTATCGATCTTCGTGACGACAGTCGCTGTCATGTAAAGGGTGCCGTTCTCCTCGTACAAACGGTTCGACGTCTCGATCTCGCGCATTTCCTCGCGCGACGGAACATCGATCGCTAGCAGCCGCTCCACGGCACGCTCTTCGGCCAGCGTCGGCTCGAGCAGATCGACCCAGACGCAATGCTCGGGGATCTCCGCCGGCGTCGGATCGAGCCGATCCAGACCCTGACTGCCGGGTATGAAGCAGTTCAGCACGCCGGCAGTCGTTCAGTTCAGTCGGCGCCGCGCTCGCGGGCCGCGAGGTCATTTACCAGGCGGAACATGTTCGCGACTCCTCCAGCCATCTTGATGTCGGTCTGGTACTTGCCGTGCACGGCCATCATGGGTGTATGCACAAATGCGTAGTCACGCGTCAGCGTCGCGGCCTGACGCAGCTTGTTCTCCGTGGAGAACGTGCGGTAATGCTTGGCGAAATCCTCGGCCGAAACGCCATTCGCCAGCAGGAAATCGCGCGCGGCTTTCTCCGTCGCCGGCAGGTCCACCGTGCCGCCGCGCACTACCGTGAACGGACGGTTCTTCGTGTGGATCTCGCGGAACACCGCAGGGTGCAGGGTGTCGACGAGACCGAGGCCCTCGATGGTGTAATAAAGCCGTGCATCCTCACGCGTGACTTCATTCCAGACGACGGGCAGGCGGCGCAGCTTGATGTAGTCCGGCTTCGCCTTGTTCCAGGCTTCGACCTGCGGCTCGAGCGAGTAGCAGACACCGCAGCCGTACCAGAAGGCTTCCGTGACTTCGACCTGGCCGGGCGGCGTGCTGACGCGCTGCGCCTTCGGGTACTCGGTGAAGTTCGTTCCGGCTTTCCACTCCTTCAGATCGCCTGCCGGTAGCGCCGGGGTATTGGCGGCTACCGCTGCGGCGACCGCGGTCGTCGTGCTCGGGGCTGCCTCGACCGTTTCGCCGTCGACGCTGACGGCAGGCGCCGTCAATTCGTTGACCGGTTCACGCGGCTCGACAGCCGGTGGCGGCGCGCTCGGCGTTGCCGCCGCAGGTGGTGTATCCGTGGGCGCCTTTGCCGCGGATTCCGTCTCATTGCCGCAGGCGGCGAATGCCAGCATGGCCGCGAGCGCACAGAAAAGGACTCTGGTCATCGTTCCGATCTCCATTGGGTTTCAGGTCAGCGCAGGCCTTGCAGATACGAGGCGAGCGCGCGCATTTCCTCATCGGTCAGCTTCGAAGCGACGACCTGCATGATGTCGTTGCCCGGCGTGCGGCGCGTACCGTCCGCGTAGGCTTTGAGCTGGGTATAGGCGTAGACCGCATGCTGCGCCTGAAGTGCCGGATACCTGGCCGGCGCAATGCCCTTGCCCTGGGGGCCATGACAGGCAATGCAGGCCGGAATGCCGCGTTCGGCATCCCCGCCGCGATAGAGTTTTTGACCGGCCTGCCAGGTGGACGGATCGGCTTCCAGGCCTGCTGGCGTCTGCGCCGCATAATGGGCGCCGAGATCCTTCATGTCCGTTTCGCTCAATGGAGCCGCCATCGGCGACATCAGCGGATCCGTGCGCACACCCTGCTTGAAGTTTGCGAGCTGATCGGCGATGTAGGTCTCATGCTGGCCGGCGAGATTCGGCCATTGCGGATTCACGCTGTTGCCGGTCGCGCCGTGACAGGCCATGCAGACCGCCGATTTCTGCGCGCCTGCGGCAGCGTCGCCAGCGCTGGCCGGACCCGCGATGCAAAGTGCGGCCAGGAGGGATGCGATCCATGCAAACTTCATTTGAGCCCCGACTGTTAAACTGAGCGACGCGCCCGGAATTATACGCAAGGCACCGGTGCCGCCGTCCACCCGCGATGTCCAGATACCCCCAGGTTCGATTTCTGAAGAGTGCCGATTCGGCAGCCGCATTCGGCGACGATTCGGGCGCCGAAGTCGCCTTTGCGGGGCGCTCCAACAGCGGCAAATCGAGCGCGCTCAACGCCATCATGCGCCGTAATGACCTTGCGCGGACCAGCAAGACGCCCGGTCGCACCCAACTCGTCAACCTGTTCGAAATCGAGCCCGGACGCCGGCTGGCGGACCTCCCGGGCTACGGTTTTGCGCGCGTGCCGCCGGCCATGCGGGCGGAGTGGCGTCGTCTGATGGAGGCCTATTTCACGCATCGCGAATCACTCGCCGGGCTCATGATCGTCGTCGACACGCGCCGAGGCTTCGGCGAGAGCGACGGGATGATGCTCGAATACGCCGAAGCGCGCGGCCGGCCCGTGCATGTACTCCTGACCAAGTCCGACAAGCTGAGCCGCAATGAAGGCCGCACGACGCTGCAGAAGACCCGGACATCGCTCGGTGAGCGCGCGACTGCGCAGCTCTTTTCGGCCGTATCGGGCGAGGGCGTGGATGCGGCGCAGGGGGCGCTCGAGGCGCTGCTGAAGGGCCGCGCATAAAAAATGCCCGACGGTCCGTTAAGACCGCCGGGCGGATACCCGGCTTGGGGATGCAATCCGGGCGACCCGCTCAGGGAGGGAAGCGGGGAGCGTCTCACGGCGCTCACGGACTTAGATGGAGACACATAAGACAAGTTCCAAGCCCGCGAGAGGGCTGATTTCACTTGTCTTTTTTAATGAGCCTCGTCCCAGTTGGCCCCGGTGCCCGTGTCGACCTTAAGCGCGACCGACAATTCCGCGGCCCCGCACATGATCTCGACGACTTTGCGACGGACCTGTTCGACCGCGGCTTCGGCCACTTCCAGGACGAGCTCGTCATGGACCTGCATGATGAGCTGGGCCGGGACTTTGCTTGATCGCAGCCAGGCGTGGACCTGGATCATGGCGCGCTTGATGATGTCGGCCGCCGTGCCCTGCATCGGCGCGTTGATCGCGCTGCGCTCCGCGTACTGTTGAAGATTGCGGTCGCGCGAGCGGATGTCGGGCAGGTACAGGCGCCGGCCGAACACCGTTTCGACGTAACCGCGTTCGCGCGCGCTCGCGCGCGTCCGATCCATGTACTCGCGGACGGCAGGATAGCGGCCGAAATAGCGGCCGACATACTCCTGGGCGGCGTGCCGGTCGATGCCGAGCTGGCGCGCGAGCCCGAAGGCAGACATGCCGTAAATCAGGCCGAAATTGATCGCTTTCGCGGCGCGGCGCTGGTCGTTCGTCACCCGGTCGGGCGCGACATCGAACACCTCGGCCGCGGTCGCGCGGTGAATATCGCCTTCCTCAGCGAAGGCACGGCGCAGGCTGTCGTCCCCGGACAGGTGCGCCATGATGCGCAATTCGATCTGTGAGTAATCCGCGGCGAGCAGCACGTAGCCCTGCGGAGCGACGAAAGCCTGACGGATGCGCCGGCCTTCTGCCGTGCGGATCGGGATGTTCTGCAGGTTGGGATCGCTAGACGACAGGCGCCCGGTGACCGCCACGGCCTGGTGATAAGACGTGTGCACGCGGCCGGTCTTCTCGTCGATCTGTTCCGGCAGCTTCTCGGTGTAGGTCGAGCGCAGCTTCGCGAGGCCGCGGTATTCGAGGATGATGCGCGGCAGCAGGTACTTGTCGGCGAGCTCCTCCAGCACCTCTTCCGCGGTCGAAGGCTGTCCCGTGCGGGTCTTCTGGCGCACCGGCAGCCCCTGCTTGGTGAACAGGATCTCCTGCAGCTGTTTCGGCGAATCGAGGTTGAATGGCTGGCCGGCCGAGGCATGCGCATCGGTTTCGAGTTCGTGCAGGCGCTTCGCGAGCTCCGCGCTCTGCTTGCGCAACAATTCGCGGTCGACCAGCACGCCGCGATGTTCCATGTCGAGCAGCACGGGCACGAGCGGCTGTTCGATTTCCTCGTACACGCGCAGGAGCCCGGGCTCTTTCTCCAGCGCGGCATGCAGCACGTTATGAAGCTGCATCGTGACGTCCGCGTCTTCGGCCGCGTATTCGGAGGCCTGTTCGAGCGCCACCTGGTTGAACGTGATCTGCTTTGTGCCCTTGCCGGCGACGGCTTCGTACTTGATCGTGTCGATGCCGAGGTACAGCTTCGCGCAGGAATCCATGTCGTGGCGCGTCGCGGTCGAATTGAG
>JALYJS010000364.1 GCA_030799345.1 Pseudomonadota bacterium
GTCGGGTCCGACGTGGCGCGGTAGTAGCTCGAGCCGCCGACAAAATCGCCGAAGGGGCCGCCGAGCGACTCGTCGTACAGCGCAAGGTTGAATTCGCGCACGTCGCGTTCGGGGATCGTCAGGTTCGAATAGAACGGGGCGATGAATGGCCGGTTCTGCACCGGGCTCACGATTGCCTGAACTCCCGCGATATCGGTCGCGGCGTCAAACTCACCCTCCGCGATCGCTAAGGGGATGCCAAAGGTGACGAAGCCGTACTTGTTGACGTAAAGGGAATCGTAAAGCTGGTCTCCGATCTTTACGCTGAAGCCGAGTTTGATCGCCCCCGTCGTGCCGTCGAGGCCGAACGGGATACCGCAAGAGTGCAGCAAGGTAGATTCGTCAACTTCGCAACCTGTGGAATCGAACGCCCAAGCATCACCGCTCTCCTCGTTGGCGCCGAAGTCGACTGAAATTCGCCGGGCGTGGGTTGGGGTGCTGAGTAGAAGCAGCGCCAGACAGCCCAGGAGGACGCTCGAGAGGCGCGTCACGCCGCGCGACCATCCCAATCCCTGTTTGTCCATGCTCCACTCCCTCGGAACGCCGGTTGCGGTTACGATGCACTCGTGGCCCCCGTGGCGTCAAGGACGATTGCAGGCCGGTCATGAGCAGTGCAGTCACGGTCGCAGCGCGACGCTACGTCGCCTTCATCAGTTACAGCAATTTTGATCGAAAGGTCGCAGTCTGGCTGCACCGCAGCATCGAGGGATATCGCCTGCCCGCACGCTTGCACACTGCGGTTGCAGCCCCGGGCTCGGACAGCGGTCGACTGAGCCCCATATTCCTTGATCGCCAAGATCTGCCCTCGTCGTCCGATCTGGCCGAGTCTGTCCGACTCGCTCTCGACGATTCTGACGCCCTCATCGTCGTCTGCTCGCCAGCCGCAGCGCGCTCGCGCTGGGTGAACGAAGAAGTCCGCCGCTTCAAGGAACTGGGCCGCTCCCACAGGATCATGTGCCTTGTCGTCGCCGGCGAGCCTCGCGCGACCGACAAAGGTCTGCCGCCCGAACAGGAATGCTTGCCGCCGGCCTTGCGATTCGTCGTCGACGATGGCGTGATTACCGACCGGCCCGCACCGGAACCGCTGGCCGCCGACGTGCGGCCAGGCGCAGATACACGCCGCGATGCCGCACTGAAAATCATTGCCGGCCTGCTCGGCACCGGGCTCGACGAGCTGCGCCAGCGTGACCTGATGCGCCGCCACCGGCAACTAGCCGTGATCGTCACGGCCGCGGTGATTGGTTGCATTGCATTCGCGGGCCTGGCGCTCGCCGCTTTCTTGCAGCGCAACAAGGCGGAAAGCATGCGACAGTTGGCCGAACAGAAATCGCTGACCGCGGAACGCACGGCCGATTTCATGATCTCGCTGTTCCAGGTCTCCCATCCCAGCGAAGCACGCGGCAACGCAGTCACTGCGCGTGAAATACTCGATCGAGGCGCTAGTCAGATCGATGAGTCGCTGCGCGACGAACCGCAGGTGCGCGCGGAACTCTCCACCACGCTCGGCCAGGTGTACACGGGGCTCGGTTTGTACACCTCCGCGCACGGGCTGCTCACGAAAGCCGGTGCCATCCCCGGGCAATCTTCCGACGCGCAGCTGCGTCAGACCATTGCGTTGGCCGAACTCGAATTCCAGCGCGGCAACGATGCCATGGCCGATAAACTGCTGGCGGCAGCGCAGGAACGCTTGCAGGATCGTCGTGACGCCGCGCCGGCACTGCGCGCGCGGATCCTGCTAGATCGCGGCGACGTCGCCGCATTCATGGAGCGCGACGCCGATGCGAAGGTCTATTTTGAGCAGGCGCTGCGAATAGGCAACGAACACAAGCTCGGCGACGTAACGCCGCGCGCTCTCGAGGGTATCGCGCTGGCGGCTTTCTATGGCGGCGACATGCAGCTGGCCCAACGGTCCTACGAAAACGCGCTTGCCGTGCGCATTCGTCGTTCCGGGGAGACGCACCCGAAAGTTTCGGAGTCGCTGACTGCGCTCGGATCGGTTGCGTACACGCAGGGGCGGTTCGACCAAGCCGAGCAATACTGGCTGCGTTCACTGACCGTCGACAAACGCATCCTCGGCCCGCGGCATCCTGACGTCGCCGTAACGCTGAACAACCTCGGTAGGCTGGACGTCGAGCGACGCAACTTCGTCCGCGCCAGGGAACGGCTTGCGAATGCGGTGTC
>JALYJS010000384.1 GCA_030799345.1 Pseudomonadota bacterium
AACTGGACTGCGGCAATTCGCAACGTCGGCAGCCACAGCTCGCTGCCTTTCCAGCGCACACTCGTGCCGCCCTTGGCGGCGCACAGGATCAGATAGGCAGCGGTCACGAGCAACATACCGATGCCCACGCAGCGCAGCACGGTTGATCCAGGGCCCCAGCCGCTCGGCAGCTGAGGTGGCTCGAAAGCCAGCACGACGCCGGCAAGGAGCACGTAACCCGACCAGTTGGTGAGGATCGAGAGACCGATGATCTGCGCGATCGTCATCGGTGCGAGGCCGTATGGAACGTACAGACGGTAGCGAAATGCCAATCCGCCGACCAGCGCGCCGAGGTTCAGCGAGAGGTTGTAGCCGGTTAGCGATATCAGCATGACTCGCGGAACGGAAATTTGATGTCTGGTTGCGTGGCGGCCGATCAAATCGAAGCACGCACAGGCGAGCTGACTGGGTATGACGAGTGCGAGCGCCACGGCCAAAGTCGCGACATCGTATTTCCGCAACGCGCCGAGCACGTCGGCCCAGTCGATATTGCGAGCTCCTCGAACGACGAGAAAAATAGCAACGGCTATTACCGCGATCGTCGCCGCTTTCTTGAGTACGTTGAGCGTCTTTTCGCCAATCATACCTGGCCTGTGAAACCGCTGTTACGGGCACTGCACAGTAGATCCCGCGCGCGTGGCAGGAAGTGCAGCTATTGCGGCGCGGTGGAAGATACCGGTACCTTCCGTGCGTCTGCCGCCGCCCGCGTGGTCGCCTTGCCGTTTTCGCGGATGTCGGAGATCAACCATTCCATCTCTTCGATCTCCCGGCGCTGCGCCTCGATAATCGCGTCAGCAAGTAGTCGGACGCGTACGTCCTCGATTCCCGCCCGCTCGCTCGTCAATACCGCGATGGAATGGTGGGGAATCATGCCCTCCATGTAGTCGACGTCGGTGACGGCAATCTGGCTGCGCACCAACCCCGACCGCGAAGAAGATCAGCAAGATGCCCCCCTACATCACGGTCATCGACGTGACGATCATCGCCAAGAACCTCGTGTAACTGCCGTGACTCGCCTGGTGATGTTCCACGGTATGGTCTCCTCTGGTCGGCACTGGGTCGGTTCGCAGAACTCTGAAACTACATGCTTTCGGCCGCCCGCGCGGGCGCGCGCTGTCCAGATCCGGGCGTATTGTGTAGTCCTACGCCGCGTTCAACGGCCGGCGTCTCGCTCTTTTGTTAACAGAGAACTTTTTTGTCCGTACTATCCGCCATTCTCAAACGGGTGGGCCAGCGCTAATGGACGACACATCTGGTCGAAACATCCGAGCCGGCAGCGAGGCTAAGCCGGATAGCAAAACTCCGACCCGGTCTCGACCCGCTCGACTCATCTGCGCCACGTTCCTGTGCTGCGCCGTTTTTTCTTTCGCCTCGGTTGCCGCCCAGCAGATAGACGGTAGCGAAGGGCAGCCGGTGCCGGCAAAGGCGCCTGACGACAAACCCGAGCTCTCAAGCCGGGTCGAAGTACAACCGGTCGCCCGGGATGCCGAAATTAGTCAGCGAATCGCGGATATTCTTGGAACGACAGGATGGTTCGGTGAGCCCAGTGTCACTGTCGAGGACGGAATTGTTTTCCTGAAAGGAACGACGGAAAACGATGAATCCCGGCAATGGGCCGGAGAATTGGCGACGAATACGGAAGGCGTGGTTGCAGTCGTCAATCAAATCGAAGTGGCCTCTACGACGATTTGGAATTTCGAGCCAACCTTTCTGGTACTCAACGATCTGGCACGCGGATTCGTGCGATCGCTTCCACTAATCGCGGTCGTAGCGGGCGTAATCGCCATTTCATGGATCGCCGCCAAGTTAACGGTGAACGCTCTACGTCGCGGGCGTCTGGCTCGATCCCGCGGCCGGCTTCTGCGCGAAGTAACGGCGCGGGCTGGCGGAATCCTTGTAATGCTTGCCGGCATATACCTTGTGCTCCGTATTGCCGGGCTCACGCAACTCGCGCTTACGGTGCTGGGCGGTACAGGCTTGATCGGCCTGGTGCTCGGCATCGCATTCCGTGACATTACCGAGAATTTTCTCGCCAGTCTCTTTCTGAGCTTTCAGCAACCTTTTCGTGAAGGCGATCTGATAGAAGTAGCGAGCGTCACGGGTTACGTTCAGCGGCTGACATCGCGAACGACGGTACTGATGACACTCGACGGCAATCAAGTGCAAGTCCCCAATTCGACCGTCTTCAAAAGCACGATCCGCAACTTCACAAGCAATCCCAATCGCCGCGAGGATTTCCTCGTGGGCATTGGCTACGACGATTCCATCTCTGGTGCCCAGGAAGTCGCCTTGAAGGTGCTGGCTGAGCATCCGGCCGTTTTGACCGAGCCCGAACCCCTGGTGCTTGTGGAAAACCTGGGGTCGTCCACGGTGAACTTGCGGGTCTATTTCTGGCTCGACGGCAGTCGACACAGCTGGGCGAAAGTGAAGTCGTCCGTCATTCGGCACGTCAAGCGGGCCTTCCAGGACTCGGGAATCTCGCTGCCGGACGAGGCGCGCGAAGTCACCTTCCCTCACGGAGTGCCGGTGCGCATGATCGAGGGCGAAGTGGCCGTAGAGCCCGCCAACCGAGTCCCGGTGAAGCCGGCCACCGCGCCAGAAACAGTCGCGACCCAGGCGGAAGCCAGCTTGCAAAGCGAAGCCGGGGAAATCAAAGAACAGGCGCGGAGGTCCTGGTCCCCCGGGGAGAATCTCCTGACACCACCGTCTGCGGATACCCGTTGAGCGACCAATGGGCCAGGAGGGCCGAAGATGTGGGACCAACTGAGCTTCGTCGTCAGTCGTATCCGTGAGAAGCTATGGATCAAGCCGCTCATCGTGTGCGGCCTGTCCATCGGCGCAGTCTTGCTTGCCGACGTCCTGGATATGTCCGACATCGGCCGTTTCCTGCCGGAGATCGCGGAGGAATCGACCGAAACTCTGCTCAAGTTCATGGCATCCAGCATGTTGATGATGGCCACTTTTGCCGTGGCCTCGATGGTAGCTGCCTATGCGTCGGCCAGTCGTACTGCGACGCCCCGGGCTTTCCCGCTGATCATCGGTGATGGCGTTTCGCAAACTGCGCTCTCGGTATTTATCGGCGCATTTATCTATAGCGTGGTTGCGCTCATTGCGCTGGTGAACGGGCACTACAATGAAAGGGCCGGACAGTTCTTGCTGTTTTCCATGACTCTGGTTGTGCTTGCAGTCGTCATCATCACCTTCATCCGGTGGGTCGATAACATCGCCCGGCTCGGCCGTGTGGAATATACGATCGACAAAGTGGAGGAGGCAGCGGCTGAAGCGATTCGCAAGCGACAATCGGCGCCCCGTCTTGGCGGGGTTGCGGCATTCAGCCCCGCGGATGGGAACCGGGCAATCTTCGGAGACTGCATCGGCTACCTGCAGCATATCGACATTGCCGCGCTGCAATCACGGGCAGAGGCGTCGAAACTGAAAGTTCTCGTGGCGTCGTTGCCTGGCACTTTCTGCACGCCCAACCGCCCTGTCGCGTGGGTCATCCCGGAGGTGTCAGGCAATGTGTCCGATGAGGACGCCAGCAGAATCGCTTGCGCGTTCGAGATTGGCGACTCGCGGGTCTTTGATCAGGATCCACGGTTCGGACTGGTGGTCCTCTCGGAAATCGCCAGCCGCGCGCTGTCACCCGCGGTCAACGATCCAGGAACCGCCATCGACGTCACGCACACACTTGTCCGACTGTTCCTGTTATGGGACGAGTGTGGCAAGGCGGATGGCGTCGCCACGGTGAAGTTCGACCGCGTCGCGGCGCCGGAATTGTCCCTGGCAGACACGTTCGACGACGCTTTTACGGGGATCGCGCGGGATGGGGCGGGCATGGTCGAAGTGGTTGTGCGGTTGCTCAAGGCACTCGAGTCGTTGGCTGCAACCGGAAACTCGACGATGCGCGACAATGCGCGCCGGCACGCCCGCCTCGCATTGGTTCGCGCCGAGAATATCCTAAAGGTTCCCGAAGATCTCACGGCTGCACGGCGGGCAGCGGAGTTTGCAATGTGACCCCGCGACGGTGAGAACAACTTGACCGGCGCCTCCCGGACGTTCAGGCGCACTAGCGCTGGCCGTCACGATGCGCGGGCTCGTGCTGCGGGAGATCGGCCCCCGTCATTGGCCGCGCGTGCTCGCGAAGGAGGCCGCCACCGGGACGATCAACGGCATCGCGATCGCCGTCACGACCGCCATGGTTATTTCGATGATCGCGGCAGGCGCTGCCGGGGCGCTCGTGCCCGTCGTGTTGCGCCGGCTAGGCCAGGATCCCGCGACCGCCTCGTCCATCATCCTGACCACCGTGACCGACGTGGTCGGGTTTTTCTCCTTCCTCGGCATCGCGACGACGCCGGGCATCGCCGCACCGGCCCGGGCGCGCGGCGCGCGTATACTACGGCGCCAACAATCTACGACCCGGGGAGGTCACATGTACGCACGTTCCTTGTCCGCAGTGGCAATCTCTGCAGCCCTGTTCGCCACCGGCTGCGCAAAGAAGGAAGAACCTAAAGTGGAACCGGTGGTCGAGGCGCCGGCCCCCGCCATTGACCTGGCGGCGGAAGAGCAGGCCATTCGCAACCGCTCAGGTGAATGGATGAACTATGCCAATTCGAAGGACGCGGCCTCGATTGCCAACGGGGTGTTTGCGCCCGATGCGGTCCTGATTGCCGATGAGAAGGCTCACCGGGGATCGGCTGCGATCCAGTCCGCCATGGAAGCAGACATGAAAGGGTCACCGGACGGGCTCGTCAGCTGGACGTCGGACCAGATCCGCGTCGCCGATTCCGGCGATCTCGCGGTGGAGACCGGCACCTTCAATTTCGACCCCGATGGCGCAGGCAAAAAGCCAGCTATCCAGGGTTCTTTCGTTACGGCGTGGGCCAAGGTCGACGGCCAGTGGCGCGCCATCGCGGACGCTGGCGGCGAAAACGTGGTGGTGGCAGCACCTTAAGAACGCGGCGACCGCGGCCTGAGTTCAAGCGATCGGATCGCCCGAGGCGCGCACTGCGGCCTCGGGCGGTTCGACGCTACCAGGCGGTACGTCAGTTCGGAAAAGAGTTCAACTTTCTGACCTGCGATCGGGCACACGCCCCTCGGCGCGCAAGCGAAGGAACCGTTCGCGCTCCCGCGTTTCGATGGCCTGGCACTCTGCGACCAGCTCCTGAAAATCCTTGCGCTGGCGGAGCGGATCAAAGATGGGCTCGTCTTCCAGCAGAACGCGCCACGCGTGACTCAGGAAACCGAGCTGTGCCTGGCGCTGCAGCGTTTTGATAGCGTCGTCGGGACGGTCGAGGAGGGTATAGGCGAGTGCACGGCCGTGATTGAGCCACACCTCCCCACGGCCAAAGCGGTCGACCTGCAGATCGGCATTGGCCAGCAACTCTTCCAGAAGAACACGCGCCTGGTCACGCTGTCCAGTCGCTATTAACATGGCGGCAAGCCCCGCGACGCCCATTCCCAGGTCGAGCTGTCCCTGTAACACCGGCTCGTCGCCATCCCACACGACAGATGCCCAACTTTCGAGAGCTTTGATGGCGCGCTGATAGTCGCCCGTCACGCGCGCATGCCTCCGGATGGCGAGCGAGACCTGTTGCTCCATCTGAAAATACGTGGATCCTGCCGCGACCAGGGCGTAGGCCGCCTCGCCCGCGGGACGCCATTCGTTCCGGAACAAGTGCACATTCAGCGGTCCGAGGGCCGGGTGATCGGAGATGTTGCGAATCGCGGCCCTTGCGCCAGGTTCGTCGCCCACCGAGATGTAACTGAGAATGAGATGGCGCCAAGCGGTTTCATGACCGGGATCGAGTGCGACCGCCTGCTCGAGCAGAGACACGGCTTCCGCGAGCCGGCCCTGTCCGCCCCAGCGAATGTCAGCGAGGCGCACCAGGGCCGGAACGAACAACGGGTCGCGCTCGAGTACGGACTGCACCAGGCGATCTGCCTCGACGTAATCGCCGGGACCATACTCCAGGTAGGTGGCTTTGAGCACGTCCAGACGGAGCTCCAGCGGATCGAGCTTGCGTGCCTTTTCCAGCATCGCGAGGGCTTCGCGACGGCGTGCAATGCTCTGGAAAAGGACCGCGGCAAGTCCTTCGTAGCCGCGCGCATAGTTTGGCGCGAGCTCGAGTCCCCGGCGCATGTCTGCGTCGGCTTCGGCGACGTCGAAATACAGGTTCAAGTAGCCGCGCTCGACAAAGGCCTCCCCGCTCTGGGGATCCAGTGCGATCGCTTCGTTGAGCAGTCCGATCGCTCTGGCTAGCGTTCTCGTAAAGCTTTCCGTCAGTTCCCCGGCCTCCTCTTGTTCGGCCTGTAAAACATTGGCGCGGGCGAGGAGCACATAGGGCGATGAAAACGTAGGGTCATGCCGTATAGCCGCCGTCAGGGCGGTGATCGCCGCGGGAAGATCGGTGACGCGCACACTCGCAAGCAGGGCGCGCCCGCGCAGGAACTCGAAGTAGGCATCGTAATTCGTCGTGGCACCCGCCCGCGTGCCAGTGGCTCGATCGCTCGCCGCATCTAGCGTCAGCTTCAGCGCGCGCGCGACTGCGAGGGCGATTTCATCCTGGACGGCGAACA
>JALYJS010000390.1 GCA_030799345.1 Pseudomonadota bacterium
GGCGGCCGGAGCGCCTCGAGGGCCGG
Source organism: Pseudomonadota bacterium (assembly GCA_030799345.1). GTDB lineage: Bacteria > Pseudomonadota > Gammaproteobacteria > Steroidobacterales > Steroidobacteraceae > SCUD01. The sequence goes on from JALYJS010000390.1 coordinate 27, forward strand.
CATGAGCGGCGCCTCGAGGGTCAGGTCACGCCGTAAACGTCAGGCGACTCCGCGCATGGAGAGCCGCACGCGGCCCTGGCGATCCACTTCCAGCACCTTCACTTTTACGACGTCGCCTTCCTTGAGCTTGTCGCTGACGCGCTCCACCCGCTCGTCGGAGATCTGCGAGATATGAACGAGCCCGTCGCGGCCCGGCAGGATCGCGACGAAAGCGCCGAAATCCATCAGGCGCACCACCTTGCCCTCGTAAATCCGGCCGACTTCAACATCCGCCGTGATCATTTCGATGCGGCGCAGCGCCTCGCGACCCGAGACGGAATCGACCGACGCGATCTTGACCGTGCCGTCGTTCTCGATATCGATCGTTGCGCCGGTTTCCTCGGTGATCTGGCGGATGACGGAGCCGCCCTTGCCGATGACGTCGCGGATCTTTTCCGGGTCGATCTTGATCGTGACGATGGTCGGCGCCCATGCGGACATTTCCGTGCGCGGCTTGTCGAGGACCTTGTTCATCTCGCTCAGGATGTGCAGACGGCCCGCTTTTGCCTGCTCGAGCGCTGCTTTCATGATCTCTGCGGTGATGCCGTTGATTTTGATGTCCATCTGCAGCGCGGTGACTCCGGTCGCGGTGCCGGCGACCTTGAAGTCCATGTCGCCCAGGTGATCCTCGTCGCCCAGGATGTCGGTCAGGACGGCAAAGCGTTCGCCTTCCTTCACGAGCCCCATCGCGACGCCTGCAACCGGCGCCTTGATCGGCACGCCCGCATCCATCAGCGCCAGGCTGGTGCCGCAGACAGTCGCCATCGAACTCGAGCCATTCGACTCGAGCACTTCCGATACGACCCGCAGGACGTAAGGAAAGCTCTCGAGGTCCGGCATGACGGCACTGATGCCGCGACGGGCCAGGTTGCCGTGGCCGATCTCGCGGCGCTTCGGTGAACCCATGAAGCCCGTTTCGCCGACCGAGAATGGCGGGAAGTTGTAGTGCAGCATGAACGGTTCGCGGCGTTCGCCGGCGAGCGCATCGATGATCTGCGCATCGCGGCCCGTGCCGAGCGTCGTCGTGACGAGCGCCTGGGTTTCGCCCCGCGTGAAGATCGCCGAGCCATGGGTACGCGGCAGCGCGCCGACTTCGATCGCGATCGGCCGCACGGTGCGCAGGTCGCGCCCGTCGATGCGTGGCTTGCCGCTCAGGATGAGGTCGCGTACCAGCCGGTATTCGAGATCGTGCAGTTCGGTCGTGACCTGGTCGCGCGTGAACTGCGGGTTCTCGCCGCCGGACAGAGCGGCCTGTGCGGCCGAGCGGATCTCGGCCAGGCGCGTCACGCGCGACTGCTTGACGACGATTGCGTAGGCTGCGGCGTAATCCGCTTCCGCCAGCTTCGCCACCGCCTGTTTGAGGGCAACGTTTGGTTCAGTCGCTTTCCAGTCCCAGCGCGGCTTGCCCGCTTCGGCTGCCAGCTTGTTGATTGCTCCGATGGCCGCCTGCATCTGTTCGTGGCCGAACAGCACCGCGCCCAGCATGATGTCCTCGGACAGACCCTTGGCTTCGGATTCCACCATCAGGACGGCTTCCGCCGTGCCGGCAACCACGAGGTCGAGATCCGAGTCGGTCTTGACCTGGGTCGTGTTCGGATTCAGCAGGTACTGGCCGTTCTTGTAGCCCACGCGGGCGGCTGCGATCGGCGCCGTGAACGGTATGCCGGAGAGCGCGACTGCGGCAGAGGCACCGATCAGCGACGGAATGTCGGAATCGATTTCCGGATCGAGCGACAGCACGGTCGCGACGATCTGCACTTCGTTATAGAAGCCATCTGGGAACAGGGGCCGCAACGGCCGGTCGATCAGCCGGGACGTCAGCACTTCCTTTTCGGAAGGCCGCCCTTCGCGCTTGAAGAAGCCGCCGGGAATCTTGCCGGCCGCATAAGTCTTCTCGACATAGTTGACCGTCAGTGGGAAGAAATCCCGCCCGGCAACCGCTTCGCGCTTGCCGACCGCGGTCACGAGCACCACCGTGTCACCCATGGTCACGAGCGCTGCGCCATCGGCCTGGCGAGCGAGCCGGCCGGTTTCGATGGTTACCTGATTATTGCCGTAGCTGAACGTCTGCCTGGAAACAGTCAAGCGTATCCCCTTTGATTTCTGGAACGGACACGGGCGCCAGGCGCCCGGAGCGCGTCAGCGCCGCAAGCCAAGTTCGTTGACGACCTTGGTGTACCGCTCGGGGGCGTTGGCCTTGAGGTAATCCAGGTGCCGCCGGCGTTGAGCCACCATTTTGAGCAAGCCGCGCCGCGAGGCGTGGTCGCCCTTGTGTGTGGTGAAGTGCTCGGTCAGCCCGTTGATTCTTTCGGACAGCAATGCAATCTGCACTTCCGGCGACCCCGTATCAGCCGGGGCGCGCCGGAACTTGCCGACGACTTCCGCCTTGCGTGCATTCGTGAGTGGCATCTCGTTCACTTAACCCTTTGGAAAGCCGGGCATTGTACCCGCGGCTCGGGAGTGTCTCAAGCAGGTAAATCCGGTGGTCTGGCGAGTTCGACCATGATTCGCTCAGGCGCGAGCAGGCAGCCATCCTCGCTCATGCGCCCGACGCCCAGAAAGCGCCCATCGGGGCCATACATCCGCACCTGGGCTGCTTCCGGGCCCGCCGCATTCACGGGTTGTCCGTGCAGGATACGGGCCTGTTCGGCCGCGCCGAGCTGGATCGGCGGCAGTCCGGGAAGCGCCGAGTCCGCAGGCATCAGGAGCGTTTCGAGCAGCTCCGCGTGACCGGCCGCCTGCTCGACCGACTCCAGGGAATGCATCCGCGGGTCCGTAAACGGTCCCAGGCGCAGGCGCCGCAGGCTGTGGACGTGCCCTACGGTCCCGAGCGCCCGCGCCAGGTCCTCGGCCAGGCTCCTGACATAAGTCCCCTTGCTGCAATCGACTTCGAGCTGCAATTGCGTTGGGGTCAGGCCAAGTAGCTCCAGCCGGTGGATCACGATGCGCCGCGGAGGACGCTCGACCTCGAACCCTTTGCGCGCGAGACGGTAAAGTCGTTCGCCCGCATGTTTCAATGCGGAATACATCGGCGGCACCTGCTGGGATTCCCCGAGGAAACGCCCGGCGACCGCGCTCACCCGCGCATCGGTCAGCGCCGGAACCGGAGCCCGCTCGATGACCTCGCCTTCGCGGTCGGCGGTCGCGGTGCGCTCGCCCAGTGCAATCGTGACGCGATACGTCTTGTCGGCATCGAGCAGCAGCCCGCTCGATTTTGTCGCCTGTCCAAAACAGAGCGGCAGCAGGCCGCTCGCGAGCGGATCCAGGCTGCCGGTATGGCCGGCTCTACGCGCTCGAAAGGCACGCCGCGCGCGCTGCAGGGCCGCATTCGACGTGATCCCTTCCGGCTTGTCGAGCAGGAGGATGCCGTCCACGTCGCGCCAGCGCGCGGCGGGAGTCGGCTTCGACTGCGTCATTCCTTGTCCGGTTCGGGTTCGACGTGGCGGCTGCGGTCGCTTTCCACCGCATCGTGGATCAGCGTCGAAAGACGGGCGCCACGCTCCAGCGAATCGTCGAGCTCAAAGACCAGCTCCGGTGCGGTGCGCAACCGCATCTGGTTGCGCACCTGGATGCGCAGGTACCCGGCCGCGTGCTGCAGCGCCTCGAGCGCGGTTTCAGGATCGCCGATGCCCGCAAACGGCGTGAAGTAGACCTTCGCATGGCTCAGGTCACGCGTCACCGAAACGGCGGTAATCGTGATCAGCCCGACCCGCGGATCCTTGACCTCGCGACGGACCAGTTCCGACAGCAGGCGCTTCAGCTGCTCTTCGATCCGTCGCGCCCGGGGAAACTCACGCGGCATGGCGGACTCAGAGCTGGCGCGCAACCTCGATGCGCTCGAAACACTCGATATTGTCGCCGACCTTGACGTCGTTGTAGCCCTTCACGCCAATACCGCATTCGGTCCCCGCGCGCACTTCCGAGGCATCATCTTTGAAGCGCTTCAGCGATTCGAGTTCGCCCTGGAATATGACGACGTTGTCGCGCAGCACGCGAATCGGATTGTTGCGACGCACATACCCTTCGATCACCAGGCAGCCGGCCACGGTCCCGAACTTGCTGGAGCGGAACACGTCGCGTACTTCCGCAAGGCCGACGATCTGTTCCTTGACCTCCGGTGCCAGCATCCCGGTCAGGGCTGCCCGGATATCGTCGATGGCCTCGTAAATGATGCTGTAGTACCGGACTTCGACGTTCTGATCGCGTATCGCCTCGCGGGCCGCCGCATCCGCGCGGATGTTGAACGCGATGATCCTCGCCTTCGACGCGGCCGCCAGCATGACGTCGGACTCCGTCAGGCCGCCGACACCGCTCGAAATCACCTTGACCGATACTTCACCGGTCGAAAGCTTTGCCAGCGATTCGCGCAGCGCCTCGGCCGACCCCTGCACATCCGCCTTGAGGAGCAGGTTGACCGTGCCTTTCGCCTCCTCGCCCATCTGCGAGAACACGTCCTCCGGCTTCGGGCCGGCCTGGCGCGCGAGGCGCACGTCGCGGAACTTGCCTTGGCGGTGCAGCGCGACTTCGCGCGCCTTGCGTTCGTTCTCGACCGCCAGCAATTCATCTCCGGCGTTCGGCGGACTCGACAATCCCAGCATCTGGGCCGGCAGGGACGGGCCCGCGGATTCGATTTCGTTGCCCAGCTCGTCGA
>JALYJS010000396.1 GCA_030799345.1 Pseudomonadota bacterium
CCGCCGAATCGCTCGGCGCGCCCCCTGCCCAGCCCGCGTATCAGGCACCGGCCGCGCCGGCGGCACCCGCGCCGCGCGCCGCGACACCGCCCCCATCAGACAAGGGCGCGCCGTCGCGCGCCGCCAAGCTCCAGGTATTGTCGGGCCAGTTCGCCGGGCGCGAACTCGAATTGGCCAAGACGTTGACGACGCTGGGCCGCCCCGGAGTGCAGGTAGCCGCCATCAGCCGCCGGGCCGACGGCTATTACGTGGTCCACGTCGAAAGCAGCAAGCCGGGCGATTACCCGCTGGTCAACGGCCAGCCGATCGGACCCCAGGCCCGCCGGCTGCACGACAACGACGTCGTGACGCTCGCCGGCGTCAAGATGGGATTCTTCGAAGCCTAGAGCGCCCTGCCCAGGTCGTAGACGCCGAACGCCAGAATGCCCGCCGCGGCAGCGGCATTGATTGCACGCTGCCAGCGTCGGCCGGGCAATGCGATTCCTAGCCCCGCGCCCGCGCCGGCGATCGCAACCTGGACGATGAGGCTCCCCGCAAACAATGCGGCCGCCAGCCCGGTGGCATTGCCAAATGAGCCGGCGACCGGCGAGCAGCAGCGCGCCGCCCGCCCGTATGGCCGGCTCGCACGTTGCCAGCAGGGGCAGCAGCAGTGCTCCGATTGAAAAAGCGGCGAGCGCGTACACGAGATCGGCGAGTGCCGCGCCGAGGCCTGCCAGGCTCCCCGCGGCAAATCCATGACGCGCAGCAGATGCAAAGATCAGCAGCGCGATCGGACCGATCGAGGCTGCGACCACGACGCCGAACGCGAATGCCTTCCAGAGCGCGCCGCCCATCCGCAGGAAGTTCGCGATAATCCGCGCGGCTTCAGCCGGCGGCGCGCGTGGAGGTCACGAGCCCGACGGCGAGCGCCACCCAGAACGCGAGCAGGACCAGCCAGCTGGCCGCGAATGCGCGGAAGCGCCAGAGCACCTTGTTCCGGCCCACATGGATGGCACTGTGCAGGAAACGCAGCGCCACGTAACTCCAGGCAAGCGTCACCAGCAGCGCGCCGGACTGACCGGCAGCGTAGGCGATCGCAGTGCCGGCATAGAACAAGGTCGGCATCTCGTAGAGGTTGACGAGGTTCCGGGCGGTGGCCGCGACCTCTTCCGGCTCACCGTCGCCCCGGAAAACCTTGTAAAAGCGCGGGTCGATGCGGCCTGATTTGACCGCCGCGAAACGCTGCCGGGCGAGGCGCATGACGATCACGAGGGTCAACGCGACGAGCGCGAACGCCGGCCAGAGAATCTCCATCGTCACTCCCCCGGAATGCGTCAGCCGTGCGCGATCGGCACGTCGGTGAACAGGTATTCCTTCAGTTCCTTTGAAAGGCGCGCATCGCGGCGCCGGATCCACTCGAGGACCATCGCGGCGTGTTCCTTCTCCTCGTCGCGGTTGTGCGCAAGGATGGCGCGCAGTTCCGGGTCCTTGCACGCATCGGCCCGCTGGTTATACCAGTCGACCGCCTCCAGTTCTTCCATCAGCGAGACGATCGCGCGATGCATGTCGCGGGTCTCGTCCGACAGGTCTTCAATTGCTTCGTGATATCCGACGCTCGACATCGTCAACCCCCTTGCACGGGCCCCGTGGCCTGGCGTGAAAACAGCGAATTGAAATCATGCACCGGCCGGTAGCCGAGCCGTTCGATCGCCTTGTCCACAACATAAACGCGGTCGATGGATTGTGGCAACAGCCAGCCACGGCGCGCGAACTCGGAGCGCACCCACGGAAAGCGCTCGGCCAGCAGCGATCCGGCATCTGCGAACAGCGCCGGGCAGTCCGCGGCCTGAAATGGCGGGTGCGCCGAAACATTGAATATCTCGAAGGCCCGCACATCCGCCGTGAGCGCCAGTTCGTGTGCCTGGGCAACGTCTGCTGCATCGACACCCCGGTACAGGCGGTAGATCGCGACGAGTCGCGGGTCTTCCGGGAAGCACCTCGACATCCGGAGGCTGACACAGGCGAGACCGGCAGCCGTTGCCGCGCGGCAGGCCTCCTCCGCCGCCAGCTTGGTTTCGTCGTAGACATCGCGGGGCCGAGCCGGCAGCGTTTCGGTCACCCAGACCGCTCTGTCATCCGTCGGCAACAGCGAATCGCCGTACAGCGAGGTCGTGCTCGTGTAGACGAACCGGCGTACCCCCGCCTCGCCGCAAGCCTCGAGCAACCGCCGGGTCGCATCGACATTGACGCTCTGGAATTCCGTTGCTCCGTGCAAGGCCAGATCCGGAACATGGAGCGCGGCCGTGTGCACCACCGCATCGATGCCTCGGCACATTACGGCGATGCGGGTGGTGTCGCGGATGTCCACGGTCGTCGTCGTCATCGGCCCCGCACGCCGGTCGACGCCGGTGACCCGGTGCCGCAGCGCAAGCCTGGCGCCGATGGCGGCGCCGATCCGGCCCGATGAGCCGGTAAGCAGAATCCTCAAGTGGCCTGCACGACGAAAGGCACGCGCTGGCTGACGCGGCAGGTCAGTTCGTAACCGATCGTGCCCGCCGCAGCAGCGACGCGCTCAACCGGCACGGCGGGACCCCAGAGCTGCACAGGATCGCCGATCGCGACCTGCAACACGTCGCTGACATCGATCGCCAGCATGTCCATCGACACGCGCCCGGCAATGGCCGCAGGCATGCCGTTGACCCGCACCGGCGCGCCGTTCGCGACGCCGCGCGGATAGCCGTCCCCGTAACCGGCGGCCGCGATCGCGATCCGCGCCCGCTGCTTCGCGACCCATGCACCGCCATAGCCCACGCGATCGCCCGCGTCGACATCCTTGAGTGCGATAACCCGTGTCTCGAAGGTCATCACGGGCCTGAGACCGAGGTCCGCCCCAATGGCGTCCGCAAATGGCGAAATGCCGTAGAGCATGATGCCGGGCCGTACCCAGTCCGCCTGGGCGTCGGGCCAGGCGATGAGTCCCGCGGAGTTTGCAATGCTGCGCTCGCCCCGGACTCCCGCAGTGGCCTGCGCGAAGCATTCGATCTGGGCGCGCGTCCGCGGATTGCCGCGAAGCTCCGCTTCCGCCAGGTGCGTCACGAGATTTACCGGTTGCACGACGGCAGTGCAGCGCGCCAGACGCTCGCTTGCAACCGCGACCTCCGCCGGCCGGAAACCGAGTCTTCCCATCCCGGTGTCGACCTTGAGCCAGACGACGAACGGCGGTCCGGTCCACGCCCCCAGCCAGGCGATCTGTTCCGCGTGATGCACGAAGAGTTCGAGCCCGTGCGCCGCCGCGAGGTCGAGTTCGCCCGCCTCCTGCACGCCCTCGAGCAACACGATGCGCGCGGCGATGGCCGCCTTGCGCAGCGCGAGTGCTTCCCCGACCCGGGCCACGGCAAAAGCGTCGGCGTCTGCGAGCGATCTGGCGGCAGTGACGATGCCATGCCCGTAAGCGTTGGCCTTGATGACCGCGAGCACCCGGCTTGCCGGCGCCAGCGCCCGCACGCGCGCCAGGTTGTGGGCGAAAGCCCCGGTGTCGATGACCGCGCGCAGCGTCGCGGTCAGAATGCGCCCTCGCCGTAGGATTCGGCGACCAGATTCTCGAACCGCGTGTACTCGCCGAGGAACGTCAGCTGGACCTCGCC
>JALYJS010000433.1 GCA_030799345.1 Pseudomonadota bacterium
CGACGACCCCGAGCCCGTTAGCTACGAGGAGTTCGTCGAATTCGAGCGGCTCGAGTGGCTCGAGGACAAGCGACCACCGGCCGAATTCAAGCCGCAGCCCGGATACCGCATGCCCGGATCCGGAATCTGGATTCCCGCCAGCGGCCAGATGGCCGTCGCAGACGCGATGCACCAGTACTGCACCGACGGCAGTGCCTGCGAGTTCGCCGTGATGCTCGGCGACAACATTTACCCCGACGGCGCGACCGCCGGCGCCGACGGGCGCGACGATGCTACGCGCTTCCGCAAGATCTTCACCGAACCCTACGCGCCCCTGGCAACGCTCGCGCCGGACTTCCGCATCTACGTGACGCTCGGCAATCACGACTGGCGCACCTCGCGCGAAGGCGCGATGGCGCAGCTGCGCTTTCACGAGACGACAAGACCGTTCTATATGGACGGGATCCGTTACAAGGTCGCGCCGACCGGCGATGCGCACGACCTCGAGGTGTTCGTGCTCGACACGCACGTGCTGCTGTCGGGCGTCGACGTGCTCGAGGACGAGCTTGCCGACGACGGCGGCGAACTGCACTCCGAGGAGATCGATCCGCCTTCGCCCTGGTCGCTGCCGCAGACGGACGAGGAACGCGGCATGGTCGAATGGCTGGAACAGAGCCTCGCGCAATCGCCGGCGCGCTGGAAGGTCGTCATCGGTCATCATCCGCTGTGGTCGTCGGCCGGCAGCAAGTTCCAGCAGGCGCGCGCGCTGCGCGGTCTGATCCTGCCTGCGCTATGCCGTCATGCCGACATGTACCTCGCCGGGCACGAGCACACACTCGAGCTGCACACCGATGCCTGCAAGGATGTCCCGGAAGCGCGCGGCCGGCCGCCGCTCGCGCACGTGGTCTCGGGCGCTGCAGGCAAGCAGCGGCCGCTCAACACGGCCTTCGCGCGCCACCAAGTCGCCGCCAATCCGGAGCTGTCGAGCCTCTGGGCCGAGGGCCTCGTCTGGGGCTTCGCCCATGTGACACTGGCGGCGGATCGCGCCACAATCCGGATGGTGACGACGCCGGATGACCAGTCCGGCAACGCCAGGACCGCGTTCGAACACAGTTTCGAGAGACGGAGCGAACACCAGAAATGACCGGCCAGCTCGAACGCCTGGGACATTACATCGACGGACGCCGGGTTGCCGGCGCGTCCGGACGATTCGCGCCGGTGTTCAATCCGGCGCTGGGCGTCGCCACGCTGCAGGTAGCGCTGGCCTCCGCTGCCGACACCCAGGCCGCGATCGCCTCGGCCGCCGCGGCGCTCCCCGAATGGGCTGCGACGCCGCCGCTCAGGCGCGCGCGCGTGATGTTCCGTTTCCGCGAGCTGATCGAACAGCACTCCGATGAGCTCGCGGGCATCATCACGCGCGAGCACGGCAAGGTGCTGCCCGATGCGCGGGGCGAAGTCACCCGCGGGCTCGAGATCGTCGAATTCGCCTGCGGCATACCGCACCTGCTCAAGGGCGAGTACAGCGACGCCGTCGGCCGCGACATCGACAGCTGGTCGCTGCGCCAGCCGGTCGGCGTCTGCGCCGGCATCACGCCGTTCAATTTTCCGGCGATGGTTCCGCTCTGGATGTTCCCGGTCGCGATCGCCTGCGGCAATACCTTCGTGCTGAAGCCCTCCGAAAAAGATCCGGGCTGCGGCATGCGCCTCGCCGAACTGCTGAGCGAAGCAGGTGCACCACCCGGCGTGCTGAATATCGTCAACGGCGACCGCGAAGCCGTGGATACGTTGCTGACCGATCCGGGTGTGGATGCGATCAGTTTCGTCGGATCGACGCCGGTCGCCGAGCACGTGTTCCGCACGGGATCCGCCCATGGCAAGCGCGTGCAGGCGCTCGGTGGCGCAAAGAATCACATGGTGGTCATGCCCGATGCCGATGCGGCAACCGTGGCGCACGCACTCGCGGGAGCCGCCTACGGCTCGGCCGGAGAGCGCTGCATGGCGATATCGGTCGCGGTCGCGGTCGGCAGTGCCGGCGACCGGCTAATCGACGCGCTGAAGCCCGAGCTCGCGGCCATCAAGGTGCTGCCGGGCACGGCCGACGGCGCCGATATGGGACCGCTCGTCACGCGTGAGCATCGTGAACGCGTGCTGGCCTATGTCGAAACGGGCATTGCCGAGGGCGCGAAGCTGGTCGTCGACGGTCGGGCGCTGACCGTCGCCGGCCACGAGCGCGGGTTTTTCATGGGCCCGGTGCTGTTCGACCAGGTGACGCCCGCGATGCGCATCTATCGCGAGGAGATCTTCGGACCGGTGCTGGTCATCGTCCGGGTGCCGCATCTCGACGCGGCAATCGAACTGATCGCGGGCCACGAGTTCGGCAACGGCACGGCCATCTTCACGCGCGACGGCGGCGCGGCACGCGAGTTCACGCGCCGCGTCTCTGCGGGCATGGTGGGCATCAACGTGCCGATTCCGGTGCCGATGGCATTCTACAGCTTCGGCGGCTGGAAGCGTACGCAGTTCGGCCCGCTGCACATCCACGGGCCCGACGGGGTGCGATTCTATACGCGCCTCAAGACCGTCACCGCTCGCTGGCCGAGCGGTTCGAAGGGCGCCGAGTTCACGATGCCGACGATGAAATAGCCCGCGATGCAGGGCCTGATGATGCAGGCGCCGCTCACGATCACCTCGATCATGCGGCATGCGGAGCGGGTCAACGGTACGAGCGAAGTCGTATCCGTGACCGGGGACAACCCGCGTCATCGCTGCACGCTGGCCGATATCTTCCGCCGCGCGCGCCAGCTCGCGAATGTCCTGACCAAGGCCGGTGTTCGTCGCGGCGACCGCATCGCGACCCTGGCCTGGAACGACTACCGCCACCTCGAGATTTATTACGCGGTGTCCTGCCTCGGCGCCGTGCTGCACACGCTGAATCCACGGCTCTACGCAGAGCAGATCACCTACATCGCGAATCACGCCGGCGACCGCTTCCTGTTCGCGGACCCTAGCCTGATGCCGCTGGTCGACAAGCTGCGGCCCTCGCTCAGGACGATCGAGCGTGTCGTCGCACTGGGCACCGATTCCTACGAGCCGTTCATCGCCGACGAACCGGATGTGTTCGACTGGCCGGAGCTCGACGAGCGCACGGCGAGTTCCCTCTGCTACACCTCGGGCACCACCGGCAATCCGAAGGGCGTGCTGTACGACCACCGCTCGACGGTGCTGCACGGCTACGGCTCGGCGCTGGTCGACACGATGGGCTTTGGCCGGCGCGACAACATCCTGGTCGTCGTGCCGATGTTCCACGCCAATGCCTGGGGCCTGCCCTATAGCGCGCCGATGGTTGGCGCGAAGCTCGTTTTTCCGGGACCAAAGATGGGCGATGGCGCAACGCTCGCCGCCCTGATCGCCGAGGAAGGCGTGACCCTCGCCTGCGGCGTGCCGACGGTCTGGCAGAACCTCCTGAATTACGCTCGCGAACAGGACATCGTGCTGGATTCACTGGAACGCGTGCTGGTCGGGGGCTCCGCCTGCCCGCTGTCGATCATGAACGAGTTCCGCGACCGGCACGACGTGTGGACCATTCATGCCTGGGGCATGACGGAGATGAGCCCGCTCGGCACGACGACTGCAAAACCGCCGGGCTACGAACGCATGAGCGCGAGCGACCAGGACGCCTGCCGCATGCGCCAGGGCCGGCCGACATTCGGTGTCGAGATGAAGGTCGTGGACGACGCCGGCCGGGAACTGCCGTGGGATGGCAAGTCGTCCGGCATGCTGAAAGTGCGCGGCCCCTGGGTTTGCAGCGATTACTTCGAGCTCGGCGAGGCCAGTACGGTGCACGACGAGACCGGCTGGTTCGCGACCGGCGATGTCGCGAACATCTCCCCTGACGGCACCCTGCAGATCACCGATCGCGCCAAGGACGTGATCAAATCCGGCGGTGAATGGATCAGCTCGATTGACCTCGAATGCGTCGCGGCCGGACATCCCAAAGTGCTGCAGGCCGCGGTCATCGGCGTGCCGCACCCCAAGTGGGACGAACGGCCGCTGCTCGTCGTCGTGCCGCGACCCGGGGAGCTGGCGACGCGCGAGGAACTGCTGGGCTGGCTCGACGGCCGCGTCGCGAAATGGTGGATTCCGGACGACGTCGTGTTCGTCGAGCAGATTCCGCTGACCGCGACCGGCAAGATCTCGAAGATCGAACTGCGCCAGCAGTT
>JALYJS010000470.1 GCA_030799345.1 Pseudomonadota bacterium
GAGCAGACCGCGCTACTGCACCAGTTGCCGGTCGCGGATCCGCTGCGCGGCGGCGCCGCGTTCGAACGACTGGTCAATGCCTGCCTGAAATGATGCGCTGCATCGCCGCAATGGAAGCGGTTTCTCCGATCGATTCAGCGGATCCCCAGGATCGTCGCTGCACCTTCCGGCACGGCCACGTCGTCGCCCACTGTCCCGCCGATCAGTTGACTCGCGATCGGCGAGACGTAGGAGATGCTGCCGCGCGCAGGATCGGCCTCATCCTCGCCGACGATCCGGTACTCGACCGTTCCGCCGTCCGGCAATTCGAGCGTTACCGTGGAGCCGAAGCGCACGACTTCGGTCGATGCGGGCGCGCGGATCACTTCGGCGGTGCGCTGACGTTCGCTCCAGTAGCGCAGATCCCGCTGGATTCGCGCGATCTGCGCTCGATCCGCATCGGCACGCGCTCCGGACAAGTCGGCCTGCAGGCGCCCGACCGTCGCTTCAATCTGCTGCAGGCCTGAGGGTGTGACCAGGTTGCGGTGCGGACTGACCTGCAGCTCGGGCAGCGCCTCCCCGTCCTCGCCATCCGATTCCTTGACGAATGCCCGGCTCATCGGTAGACGATACCCGAATCAGATACCTCAGTTTGCGCACTCTTTCGCCGGCGAGTTGTCACAAGGTTCACTGTGCGCGGAACGTTACTCGTACTGTTGCTGCTGGCTGCCTGTCCTGCCGTCTCACAACCGGGCACCTGGGAAGTCATCGAAGAGCGCGACGGGATCGTCGTGAGCCAGCGGCGGGTTGAGGATCGCGCGTTTCCCCGGGTGCGCGCCGTTGGCGAAGTCCGCGGAACGCCTTACGAGATCCTGGCCGTCCTGCTCGACGTGCCGTCCCACGTTGGCTGGCTACCCGACTGCGTTGCGTCAAATCTCCTGCGTCGGCTCGGTCCCTGGCGCTACGTCATCTATATGCGCACCGATGCGCCCTGGCCCGTCGCGGACCGGGAAGCCGTGGTCGAGAACGAGGTGATCTTCCTCGACCCGCCATCGAAGGTGAAAGTCAAGTTCGATGCGATTTCTGCACCCGAAACAGCGCGGGGGCGTGGGACCGTACGCATGAAGTCACTGAGCGGCTTCTATGCGATCGAGGCGATCGACGCCGAGCGCTCCCTCGTCCACTACGAAGTCGATGCCGACCCTGCGGGAAGTCTGCCGGCGTGGCTGATCACGGTGCAAAGCACGCGCAATCCGTTGCAGACGCTGGCCGGGCTACGCAGGCGACTGCACGAAACCCGCGGCCAGTACGAAGCGCAGATCGACAGCTTTCCACGCTAGGCCCCGGGCGGCAGGACGGTGCCGCGCCGCGCCAGCTTGCGCTGCCGCATCCACAGATAGACCAGCAGGCCAATCGTCGGCATCACCGGGAACGTCGGGAAAATGTACCAGTACCGCAGGCCGTGCCGCTTCGCATCCTGATGGATGAAACAGGTCAGGATGGCAAGCACCCAGGCGAAGTCATAGAGCGTCGTCTGCATGATCGGATGCGTCAGATAGAGCGCGAACCCATCAACGTCCCCGGCCGGCCATCTTCCCCAGTTCAGCAACAGGATGGATGCGACGAAGACGATCAGCAGTTTCACCGCGATCCTTGAGGGTCCGCGGCCAGGCGGCAGAGCGCCGTGTGCGCTTGCTCATGGATCATGGCATGTCGGTACAGCGACCTGGGCACGTCGACATCGATCGCGAGCCAGGCCAGCGACTGCCCGGACCCCATGGCCCTGAAGACGTCATCATTTGTGATGTCCGCAATATGGGCCAGCAACGAGTCGTCAAGTGAGAACGAGTTCACGGCCTGCTCGTAGATATCCTCGGTCGTCAGCAAGGCGAACGGGATGTTCATCAGGCAGAGCGCAGTGCCGAGATCGAGGTTGATCAGGCGCCGGGCTTCCGGATCGGGCGAAATGGCCGGCACTTCCAGCATCGAGAAATCGAGCGCGGCCCGCCGGTCGCACCGCGTCCTGCCGGTTCTTTTCAGCGACTCGCCGACGTCGACGATCAGCCGGTACATATTGATGTCATGCCGGATTACCGCATGGCCGAGCAGCCCGTTGAAGCGGGTCGGCAACAGGTCCGGCTCCCGCACCTGCGGCAGGCCGCAATTGCGCGCGACAAAGCGGATCAGCGCCGATTCGACGATGAAGTGCCGCAACAACAGCTCGCCGCCTTCGCGCGAGACGCAGCGGCGCAGGAACCGCACGCTCAGCCAGTCGAGCAGGCCGTGCGACGAGAACTGGAATGGCAACACGCGTTTAAGCGTGACGATTCCCCAGACGACGAGCCTTGAGAGAATCCGCGCGATCGGGCGTACGTAACGCCGGCTGCGGCGCTGCAGGTCGCAGTGGAGCAGTTCCGCCACGCGCTCCGACAGCAGTATCGCGGGATCGGCGCGCAGCGCGTCGAAATGCAGCGGCAGTGCGCGCACGGCCACCTAGAAGTGGTCCAGTTCTTCGAGTTGGAGCGCATACAGCCGCGCGACGACTCTGGCCGTCTTGACGATCCGGGGAGCGACTTCGCCCGTGACGACGCCGGACGCCAGGACCTCGCGCAGCCGGTCGAAATGATGATCGTCGTTCTGGCCGTGGTACTGCAGGAAACTCACCTGCCCGTCGGCCAGTTCGAGCTGCGACTTCAACGCCTCGGCCCACTGCCCGGCCTTCAACCTGCCGAGTCCCTCGATGACGAACATCGCGCCCAGCAGGTCCAGCGGATCGGGCTGGCTCGCCCGGTGGAACATGAAGGCTGACAGCGCCTCGGAACCGACGTTCTTCGGGGTGCCGGT
>JALYJS010000471.1 GCA_030799345.1 Pseudomonadota bacterium
GCCGTAGAATTCGCCATGTCGCTCGGCCCGGCGGGCGAAATCATCCGCCTGGCCGGCAATGAAGGTGAAAGACTGAAACCGCAGGTAACGGCGGTGCTGCGCGATACTCTGTCCGCCTATGCGCGAAAGGACGGAGTCTGGGCGCCGTCCAGCACCTGGTTCATAACGGCAAGCAATCCGCCGCAGTCATCCCGCTGAGTTAGTTGGTCGGAGCGCCGGGATTTGAACCCGGGACCCCTTGCACCCCATGCAAGTGCGCTACCAGACTGCGCCACGCTCCGACGGTCGAATAATAGCCGATCCGGCGGGGGCCGGACTCAGCGTCGCAGGATGCGCAGCAATTCCTCGAGTTCGGCCCGCACCTGGCGGATGACCTGCCGGCTCTGGGTGTTGTCCTCGCGCGCTTCGTCGCCCTCGAGGCGGTTGCGCGCGCCGCCGATCGTGAAGCCCTCGTCATACAGCAGGCTGCGGATCTGGCGGATCGTGATGACGTCCTGGCGCTGGTAATAGCGGCGATTGCCACGGCGCTTGACGGGCTTGAGCTGCGGGAATTCCTGTTCCCAGTAGCGCAGCACATGCGGCTTCACGCCGCATAGGTCGCTGACTTCACCGATCGTGAAATAGCGCTTGGCCGGAATCGCCGGCAGGTCCTTGTTGTTACTTGCTTCCAGCATAGGCTTCGACGCGCGCTTTCAGTTTCTGTCCGGGCCGGAATGTGACGACACGGCGCGCGGAAATCGGAATCTCCTCGCCGGTCTTGGGATTCCTGCCAGGACGCTGATTCTTGTCGCGCAGGTCGAAATTGCCGAAGCCCGACAGCTTGACCTGCTCGCCCGTTGCAAGCGCCGCGCGGATCTCCTCGAAAAAGAGATCGACGAGTTCTCGCGCCTCGCGTTTGTTCAAGCCGAGCTGGTTGAACAGCGCTTCGGCGATTTCCGCCTTGGTCAATGCCATTCGGACTATTCCCGGATCCCCGCCTTCAAGTCACTCTTGACGCGCTCGATAACCGCTGCGATCACCGTATCGGCCTCACCGTCAGTAAGGGTGCGAGAAGTTTCCTGTAAAATCAAGCCTAAAGCGACGCTTTTTCGACCGGGTTCTATCCCCTTCCCCCGGTACACGTCGAATACGTGCAGCTCGCGCAACAGGCCTTTCGCAGCCAGATTAACGGTTTTGCGCAACTCGTCCAGGGTGACGGTCTCGTCGATAATGATTGCGAGATCGCGCCGGATCGCCGGGTGTCTGGAAATCTGTTTGAATACAGGTACTTCCGAGAAGAAGCTCGGTTCGATCGAGATTTCGAACAACCACGGCGCCTCGCGCATTTCCAGCTTGCGCGCTATATCCGGCAGCAATTGCCCGATCCAGCCAACCGCCGTGCTGCCATCGAGGATCTCTGCGCTGCGGCCCGGATGCAGGCAGTCATGCGTGGCCGCCGCGTAACTTATTGCCGCACTGCGTCCGGTCAGCGCAAACAAGGATTCGACATCGGCTTTGACGTCGTAGAAGTCGGCATCGCGGTTTTCGACGCCCCACTGTTCCGGCAACACGCGGCCGCTCACGATACCGGCAATGGACTGGCTCTCGATCAGTCGCGTCGCCTCGAACTCGAAGCGCGTGCCGACCTCGAACAACCGGATACGATCCTGCTGGCGACGCATATTGAAGCGGCAAGCCTCGATGAGCCCGGGCCACAGCGAAACGCGCATTTCGCCAAGCTCGGCGGAGATCGGATTGGTCAGCGTCAGCGCGCGCACGTCGGGAAACAGCAGGCGCTGAAGTCGCGCGTCCGCGAACCCGTAGGTGATCGCCTCCTGGTATCCACGATCGACCAGCAGGAGTCGCAACCGCTCTCGCGTCACAGCCTGCTCCGTCGCCGGCTGCGCGCGCTGCGGCATGCGCGCATCGCTGCCGGGAATTCGGTCGTAGCCGTAGATCCGCCCGATTTCCTCGATCAGGTCCTGCTCGATTGAAATATCGAACCGGTGGCTCGGCGGAATCACATCAAACGCGTCGCCCGCATTCGCGACCTGCATGCCGAGCCGGCGGAGGATCGCCTCGATCTCGCTCGCCGGAATTTCCACGCCGAGCAGCCGCGCCGCCTGCCTCGGTCGCAGCGGGACGCTTGGCCGGCTTTGCGGCCGTGGCTCCGTCTCGGTCACGATGGTCGGTCCGGGTTTTCCACCGGCGATCGACATCAGCAGTTGTGTCGCACGCTCGATCGCCCGTTCCTGTCCGCAGGGATCCACACCGCGCTCAAAACGCTGCGACGCGTCGGTCAGCAAGTGGTAGCGCCGGGCGCGACCCGCGACGGTGGCCGGCGGGAAGTACGCCGCTTCGAGGAATATGGCGGTCGTGTCCGACGCAATACCGCTTTTCTCGCCGCCCATGATGCCGGCAAGGCCGACCGGTCCCGACTGGTCCGCGATCACGAGGAGGTCCGCTTCGAGCACGATTTCGCGTCCATCCAGCAAGGTCAGGCGCTCATCCGCGCGCGCATGCCGGACTTCAATCTGCGAGTCCAGGCGGCGCAGGTCGTAAGCGTGCAGGGGCTGGCCGAGTTCGAGCATCACGAAGTTGGTGACGTCGACCACCGGGCTGATCGGCCGCAACCCGGCGCGCCGTAAACGTTCCCGCATCCAAACCGGCGTCCGTGCGCCCGCATCGATGGCCTCGATCACGCGCCCGGCGAAGCGCGGGCAGGCGGCCGGCGCTCTGAGACTTACCGGAAAAACCGTTTTGCTCGTGGCAGGCACGGGATCCATCGGTGGCGGCGTCAGTTTGCAGTCGGCGAGCGCGGCGACTTCGCGCGCCACGCCGATCACGGATTGGACGTCGCCTCGGTTCGGCGTCACGTTCAGCGTCAGGATGACGTCTTCGAGGCCCAGCGCCTCGCGCAGCGCCATGCCGGTTTCCAGCTCCGCCGGCAGCTCCAGGATGCCCTCGTGTTCATCCGAAAGACCGAGTTCGCGTCCCGAACACAGCATTCCGGCGGATTCCACGCCGCGCAAACTGGCTCGCCGGATGACGAGCCCGCCCGGCAGCACGGCGCCTTCCAGCGCAAGCGGGGTCTTCAGCCCGGCGCGCACGTTCGCAGCGCCGCACACGATCTGCAGCGGCGCGCCGGCACCGACGACCCGGCATACTGTCAGCTTGTCGGCGCCGGGATGCCGCTCGGTCGACAGCACCTCGCCGACGATGACGCCGGAAAATGACGGTGCGGCCGCCTCGATCGCTTCGACCTCGATGCCCCCCATCGTCAGGCGTTCGGCGAGCGTGGCGACATCCCAGCCGGTATTTACCCATTCCTTTAGCCAGGCCAGACTGACGCGCATGCTCAGCCCCGGTTGAACTGCGCGAGAAACCGCAGGTCGTTTTCGAAGAAGAGCCGCAGGTCATTCACCGCGTAGCGGAGCATCGCGAGCCGCTCGATACCCATTCCGAACGCGTAGCCCTGCCAGCGCGTCGCATCCACGCCGCAGGCGGTGAGCACGTTCGGGTGCACCATTCCGCAGCCCAGGATCTCCAGCCAGCCGGTCTGCTTGCAGATACGGCAACCCGCGCCGTCGCACAGCACGCACTGGATATCCACCTCCGCGGATGGCTCGGTGAACGGAAAGTACGAAGGTCGGAAGCGCAGCCCGCGCGGCTTTTCAAAAAACTGCTCCGCGAATCCCGACAACATGCCTTTCAGGTTGGCGAGACTCACGTCCTCATCGATCACGAGCCCCTCGACCTGGTGGAACATCGGGGAATGCGTCAGGTCGGAATCCCGGCGGTAAACCGGCCCCGGCGCAATGACGCGGATCGGCACGCCACGCAGCTTCATCGCGCGAACCTGCACCGGCGAAGTGTGGGTGCGCAGCAGCCGCCCGTCGCCGAAATAGAAGGTGTCGTGCATCGCCCGCGCCGGGTGATCGGCGGGTATGTTGAGCGCACCAAAATTATGAAAGTCGTCCTCGACCTCCGGACCTTCCGCGACATTGAATCCCGCACGCCGGAAGATCGCCTCGATGCGCAGGCGCGTGCGCGTGACCGGATGCAGGCCGCCGACCGACTGGCCGCGGCCCGGGAGCGTGACGTCGATGGCGCCCGCTGCCAGCTCCCGCGAGAGCGTGTCCGCCTCGAGTTCGGCACGGCGCGCATCGAGGGCGCCTTCGACGCGCGCCTTGGCCTCGTTGATCGCCGCCCCCGCGGCACGACGCTTTTCGGCAGGCAGCTTCCCGAGGCCCTTCAGCCGTTCCGTGAGCTCACCTTTCTTGCCGAGCACGGCGACACGCACGGCGTCGAGCGCGGCCAGATCGGCGCTCGAGGCGATGTCGGCGAGGCTGCGCGCGACCAGCGACTCCAGGTCCTTCACCCGCCCCCCTGAACTGGCGTTACTTCTCGGCCAGCGCGGCTTTCGCTTTCTCTGCTATGGCACCGAACGCGGCGATGTCGTGGACCGCAAGATCCGCGAGTGCCTTGCGGTCGATTTCGAT
>JALYJS010000454.1 GCA_030799345.1 Pseudomonadota bacterium
GGCCACGAAAGATGCGGACTGGTGGGTCAGCGAGCGTGCGGTGGACGCCCTCGGCGAAATGGCAAGCCGAAAATCGGTCCCGCGCCTGCTGGAAATGCTGAAGACCAATCCGAAATCGGTGCCGACCGTCGTGCGGGCCCTCGGCAAGATCGGCGACGCGGCGGCGATCGAGAGCGTCATGCAGGCGCTCGACCGGCCCGAAACGGATGTCCGCGTCGAAGCCATGTCCGCGCTGGTCAAGCTGGCGGACGACCGCAGCATCGATCCGGTGCGCGCGCGCATCGCGCCGCTGGCCTCGTTGACCGACCAGTCGGTCGCTGGTGCGGCAATTCGCGCGCTGACTGAACTCGAGACCCGCTTTGGTGGAACCACGGGGGCCGGATTGCCGGGCGCGCCCGGAGCCCCGCCGACGCCCGCGGACGTGCAGCGTACGATGCTGCTGGAATCCGCGGACGTGTCCGCAATCATGAAGCAGGTCGAGTCGCAGGCGCGGCTCGACATCGGGACGTTGAAGCCCGGCGACGTCCTCGAAGGCCGGTATCGGTACATCGAGCGCATCGGTCGCGGCGCGTTCGGGACCGTGCTGCTGATGGAGGACACCGTCGTCGACGAGCGACTGATCCTCAAGTTCCTGAATCCGAACATTTCGCAGGATGAGGAAATGATGCAGCGGTTCGTGCACGAACTGCGCTACAGCCGCAAGATCACGCACCCGAACGTCATCCGCATCTATGACTTCCTGCACATCCGCGGCCTCTATGCGATCTCGATGGAGTACTTCCCGTCGCACACGCTGGGCGGTGAGGTAACGGACGGCAAGCCGCTCGCACTGCGCCGCGCAATCAGGCTCGGCATGGACGTCGCCGCGGGTATGGCGGTGGCGCACCAGGTCGGTATCGTGCATCGCGACCTGAAGCCCGCCAACGTGCTGATAAACGACGAGGGCATCGTCAAGATCGTCGACTTCGGCGTCGCGGCGGCCCAGCACCAGGGCGACACGCAGCTGACCAAGACCGGCTACGTCATCGGGTCGCCGAAGTACATGGCGCCGGAGCAGATCCTCGGCAAGAAGGTCGACGAGCGTGCGGATATCTACTCGCTGGGCGTGATCATGTACGAGATGCTGACCGGCACGCCTCCATACCATCGCGGCGACCACATGTCGGTCATGTATCAGCACGTCCAGGGCCGCGCCCGGCCGCCGATCGAGCTGAATCCGGCCCTGCCCCAGGGCCTTTCCGACGTCATCATGAAGTGCATGTCAGTGGACAAGGAGAAGCGCTACGCCTCGATGGACGAGGTCAGTGTGGCGCTGGAGCGTTTCTTGTGATTCACTCGCGCGGCAAATGCCGCGCATCGACGCCTTTCTAAAGCTCGGTTCCACCCAGGGGTGTTCCGACGTCCACCTGGCCGTCGGCGTGCCGCCGATGTTGCGGATGAATGGCGACCTCGTGCCGATCCGGTTCCGGGATCTGGCCGCCGCGGAACTCGAGTCCTATGTCACGGAGATCCTGTCGCGCAACCTCGCCGACCGGTACCGGGCCGGGCATGACGTCGATTTTTCCTACGTCTCCGAGGACGGCGGGCGCTTCCGGGTCAATGTGTTCCGCAAGGACTCCGGGGTCGGCGCCGTGTTCCGGACGATCCCGGCCGAGGTGCCGACGCTCGATTCGCTGTTCCTGCCGCCGCTGATCAAGAAACTCTGCGACTACCACCAGGGCATGATCCTGGTGACGGGGTCGACCGGCACCGGCAAGTCGACAACGCTCGCGGCGATGATCGACCTGCTGAACACGACCCGCATGCTGAACATCATCAGTCTCGAGGACCCGATCGAATTCGTTCACCGCAGCAAGCAGAGCCAGGTCATCCAGCGCGAGCTCGGTACGCACATTCCCACGTTCGCCGAAGGCGTGCGCGCCGCCATGCGCGAAGACCCCGACGTGATCCTGGTCGGTGAATTGCGCGACGCCGAGACCATCTCGATGGCGATGACCGCCGCGGAAACCGGCCACCTGGTCC
>JALYJS010000461.1 GCA_030799345.1 Pseudomonadota bacterium
TGCGACCCCTTTGATACGGCTTAGCTGTCTTCGCGCTTGCGCCCGTGCAGCATCGCCGCGACCAGATTCTCGCGGTGTCGGAAGGACGTGAACGCGACGCCCAGGATGTGCAGCCCGACGAATACGAACAGGATGTCGGAAAGCGTCGAGTGAAGCTTCTCGACCCAGGCGATGCCCCAGTAGCGATCGGTCGTGTAGAGCCAGCCGGTGAAGCCGACCAGCACCACCAGCGTGAGCAGCGCGATCGCCATCCACGCACCGAGCGGATTGTGCCCGACGAAGCGCGTTTCCTGCCGCGTGAATATGGCGCGCGCATAGGCGATCGTCGCCGGGGCCGGCAGGACGAAGCTGGCAAAGCGCGCGTGGCCGGAAGCGACGAATCCCCAGATCGTGCGCACCGCGACCACCACGAGCGTTGCGTACCCCAGCCACTCGTGCCAGCGGCCGGGGCTATGCCGCGTGAGCCAGGCCGTGGCGACCGTCAGCACGAGTGTCCAGTGCAGGATCCGCACCGGCAGGTCCCACACCGGAATCGCACGGCGCGATCCGGACACGGTTCCTTCACTTACCGGTGGTGACTACGCGCTCCAGCGAGACCGGATGAAAATAGGCTTCGACGCGCTCGCCCTTATCGTCGAGTGCGTACACTTCGTAGCATCCGCCGTCGATCTTGACGTTGCGCACTTCCCAGCCTTTCTCTTTCAACATCGCGCTCAGCTTGTCCTGCGACTGCCAGCTATCCGGCGATCCCGAGTCGCAGGTGGCAAGGCCGGTAGCGCTCGCGACGTGTACGGGCGCGAACGCGAACGCCGCCGCGATCAGTGCTGCCGCCGATAATCTGTTAACCATGACTCTCATCCTTGATGACGTGACGATGACTTCATATCAGACACGCGCGGCCGCGTGTAGTGCATTTTTTACTGATAATTAAGCGTGGCCCGCCTGCGATGATTTAGGTCCCGCGCAAGGCAATTCGCCGCTCCGGCTTCTGCTATCAGATGTCGTTTCCAGCGAGGTGGCGGAAGTGGCGACAGGCGTCCGCGTTCCCACAGGTCCGTTCGCACGCAAGTCCATCGAGGCTTTGCAGGCGGACGCCACGTCGCACGGACTGCGGCGGACACTCGGTCCGCTGCACCTCGTGCTGCTCGGCATCGGTTGCATCCTGGGCGCCGGCATCTACGTGCTGCCGGGCACGGCCGCCGCGAACTTCGCGGGCCCCGCGGTCATGCTCTCGTTCGTGCTCGCGGGAACGGCCTGCGCGCTGACGGCGCTGTGCTACGCCGAACTCGCCTCCACGATGCCGGTGTCCGGGTCGTCTTACAGTTACTGCTATGCGGCGCTCGGCGAAGTCTTCGCCTGGGGACTCGGCTGGATCCTGATGCTCGAGTACACGCTCGCGTCCTCGACGCTGGCGGTCGGCTTCTCGAGCTACCTCGTCAGCCTGCTGCGGGATTTCGGCGTGATCGTGCCGGCCTTCCTCGCGACACCGCTGGTCGGGACCACCGGCGGATTCTCGGTGAATCTTCTCGCCGTGCTCGCGATCGCGGCGGCGACGGTCGTGCTCTGCGCCGGCGTGCGCCAGTCCGCAGGCGTCAATGCCTTCCTGGTCGTGGTGAAAGTCGCAGTGCTGGCGGTGGTCATCAGCGTCGGCGTCAGCGCCATCGAGCCCGAGAACTGGACACCGTTCATTCCGCCGCACGAAGGCGAGTTTGCCTTTGGCTGGCCCGGCATCGTGCGCGGCGCGTCGATCCTGTTCTTTGCGTATCTCGGATTCGAGACGGTCTCGACAGCAGCGTCGGAGTCGCGCAATCCGCAGCGCGACATGCCGGTCGGCATCCTCGGCGCGCTGTTCGTCTGCACGGCGCTCTACCTCGCGGTGGCGGCGGTCCTGACCGGCGTCGTGCCCTATCGCGAGCTCGGCGTCGCCGATCCGGTGGCGCTTGCCGTTGATCGCATGGGCCGGCCGGGTGTTGCGGTCTTCGTGAAAATCGGCGCGCTGATGGGACTGGCCTCGGTGCTGCTCGTCAACGCTTATGGACAATCGCGCATCACGTTCCAGATCTCGCGCGACGGCATGCTGCCGGCGCTCTTCAGCCGGGTACACGAGAAGTTCCGTACGCCGTACCGCGGCATCATCCTCCTGGCCGTCGTCTCCGCAGTGTGCGCCGCCTTCTTTCCCATCGCGATGCTCGCGGATCTCGTGAGCCTCAGGGCGGGGCTCGCGTTTGCGACCGTTTGCTTCTGCACGATGTGGCTGCGCTCGCGGCGACCCGACCTGCCGCGACCGTTTCGCGTGCCGCTCGGCGGTTTCTGGATCGGACGCGCCTGGATCGGCTACATTCCAGCAACTGCCCTCGTGCTCTGTATCGCCATGATCCTGCCGGTACTCATCGACATCGGTTTGCAGGCGGCTTCGGGCCAGCCGCTGATGGCACTATTTCTCGGCCTCTACGTCGCGGTCGGCGCTGCGCTCTATGCCGGCTACGGCCGGCGCAACTCGGTACTCGCTACCGGGAGTACGCCGGCTTGACGACGTCAGCGGACATCTTTGCGCCGAAGGACGATGAACAGGTGCTGCGCCTGGTGCTCGAGCATCCGCTGGCCTGGGTCATCTGCATCGACCCCAGCGGATTTCGCGCGACACCGCTGCCGCTGCGGCCGCGCGTCGGTGCTGACGGGCGCATTGTGGCGCTCGAAGGGCATATGGCGCGCTCCAACGCGCAGTTCGCGGCTTTGCAGCGCGATGCGCGCGCGCTCATCCTGTTCAGCGGGCCGCAGGGTTACATCTCGCCCTCCTGGGTGAGCAACCGGACCTGGGCACCGACCTGGAATTACACGATCGTGCAGTTCCTCGCGACCATCGCCTTCGACGAAACCCCGGCGCGGCTGGACGCGCACCTGCACGACCTGGTGGAGGCGATGGAGCACGGCCGCCCCGGCGCCTGGCATCCGTCGGAAATGGGCGCGCGCTACGAGACGCTCAAACGCATGATCGTGCCGTTCGAGGCGACCGTCGTGGAGCAGCGTGCGAAGTTCAAACTCGGTCAGGATGAACGCGACGCCGTGTTCACCGATATTACGGCGGCGCTCGACGCGGCGGGATCGGACGCGCTCGTCGCGTGGATGCGGAAACTGAATCCGGGCCGCTGAGGCCAGACTTCAGTGGTGCTGGTCGGGCGGCTTGCCGCCGGGAGCCTTGGCGAGGTATTGCGTCGGCGCGTGGCCGAACGCCCGGCGGAACATGGCGGTGAATGCGCTCGGGCTGTTGTAGCCGACATCGAAAGCCACCGACGTGACGGGCTGGCCGACCGCGAGCCGCGACAGGGCTTCCATCAGCCGGACGTTCTGCCGCCAGGTGGCG
>JALYJS010000479.1 GCA_030799345.1 Pseudomonadota bacterium
GTTGCGCAGCACGCTGAGCAGGCGCTGGTTGTTCTAGGGCTTCTCGACGAAGTCGTTCGCACCGCGGCGCATCGCCTGCACCGCGACCTCGACCGTCGCCCAGGCCGTCATCACGACGACCGGCAGTTCGGGATGATGCTTGCGCAGGTGATCGACGAGCTCGAGGCCTTCTTCGCCCGAGGTCGTATCACGGGTGTAGTTGAGATCGATCAGCGCGACGTCGATGTGCTCGCGCGCGGCGACGTCCTGCACTCCGGCCGGCGACGTCGCGGTCGCGACGTCGAGGCCTTCGCGCTTCAGCAGGAGCTTCAGCGCCGAGAGGATGTCCGCCTGGTCATCCGCAATGAGTATGCGCGGCTGCACCAGGCGGATCGTGCACGGCCCCTACTCGTAGCGCAATGCCGCCGCCGGATCGACCATCAGCGCGCGCCGGGTGGGCGTCACCGTCGCGGCAATGGCGACCGCCAGCATCAGGCCGGCGACCAGGCTGTAGATCACCGGGTCGAACGGGCTGACGTCGCCCAGGATGTCGCCGAGGCCGCTGCCCATGAAGGGCAGCAATGCCATGCCGATGGCGATGCCGATCAGGATCTGCACGCCGCTCGCACGCATGACCATATTGAAGATCCGGCGGTTATCCGCTCCGAGCGCCCGGCGCACGCCGATCTCGCGCGTGCGCTGGCCGACGTGGAACGCGAGCACCCCGAACAGGCCGGCGGCCGCCAGCACCACCGCGACGCCCGCGAATACCGCAAACATCGTGCCGATGATGCGGAAGCCGGCGGTCTGGATCATGCGCGACTCGTCGAGCGTGCGCACCCAGTAGAGCGCGAGGTCCGGATCGGTCTGCGCGAGCGCCGTTCGCACGCCGCCGATCAGGGAGCGCAACTCGCCCTCGCCGCGAACGGCGATGCTCATGAATCGATTCGGCTGCTGCGAGACCGGCTGATAGATTGCGGGCTCCGCCGCGCCGTTATCGTCGTGCACGATGTCCTGCACGATGCCGATGACCGTCAGCCAGCCGCCGTCTTCATCGAGGTCCATGCGGATGCGCTTGCCGATCGGCGATTCGCCTCCGAACAGGTCCTTGACGAATTTCTCGTTGACGACGACGGTCTCCATCGAGCCCTCGACGTCACGGCTGTCGAACACCCGGCCCTGGAGTGGCGCAACGCGGAAGGTTTCGAAGAACGACGGGCTTACGACGACGTCCTGCACGAAGGGCCGCGTACTCATGTCGCCGTAGTCGCGGCCCTCGATCGACACGGGTCCGTCGGCGCTGTGGTTGCCCGGCATCGAGGTCGTCACCGTCGCCGCCGAAATGCCCGGCTGCGCTTGGATCCGTTCGACCAGGGTCTCCCAGAAGCGGATCTGGTCCGCCTCCTCCACGTATGCGCCCGCCGCAAAGCCGACACGCGCAGTCATGATGTCCGCGGTCTCGACGCCGACCTCGCTCGAGGTTGCCTGCAGCACGCTCTTCGTCATCAGCGCTGCGGTGCCGAGCAGCAGGCAGGCGAGCGCCACTTCGAACACAACCAGCGCCCAGGCGATCTTGCCGATCGCGAGACCCGTGCCCGTGCGGCCGCCGTCGCGCAGCAGCGAATCGAGCGAAGGCCGCGAGGCGCGGATCGCGGCCGGCAGGCCCGCGATCAGCGTGGAGCCCAGGGCGGCTGCAACTGCAAAGGCCACCACCCGGTAGTCGATCTCGAAGGCCCACCAGGCCGGGCTGTTCTCCATAAGGCGGAAGATGGCGAGACGGAAACCGTCGAGCGCGATGGAAGCCAGGAGGAGCGCGAGCAGCGTCGCGATCGTGCTGATCACGAGTCCTTCCGCCAGCATGTGAACAACCAGGCGCCCGCGCGATGCGCCGAGCGCGGAGCGCACCGTGGTCTCGCGCACGCGGTAGGCCGAACGCGCAAGCAGCAGATTCGAGACATTCGCGCAGGCGATCAGCAGCACGAACCCCACTGCGATGAGCAGGGTCCAGATGAGCTGCTCGCCATCGTTGCCGACGAACCCGGCCGCGAACGGCTTCAGTTCGAAGCGACCGTTGAAGATCTCCTTCGGCACGGTCGTCCGGATATGCGCGGCGACCGGCGCCAGTTCCTGCTGCGTGATGTCGGCGTTGCCGTCGGCGCGCAGCCGCGCGTAGAAGTTCACATCCACCGAGTCCTGGCGCGAAACGCGCGCCGGGTCCTGCTGGATCGCGACCCAGAGCGCGGCCGTGGACGGAAACGAGAAGCCCTCCGGCATCACGCCGATGACCTCGGACGAGCGGCCGTTCACGCGCACGGTGCTGCCGATGACGTCGGGGTCGGCGTTGAAGCGTTCCGTCCACAGCGTGTGGCTCAGAACGACAACCGGCGCCGCGCCCTCGCTCGCGTCGCGCGGGAGGAT
>JALYJS010000487.1 GCA_030799345.1 Pseudomonadota bacterium
GCCGCCTGGTCCGGCAGGGCGAGCGCGGTCGCTACCTGCCGCCAATCGACCAGCTTGAAGTTGGCGAACGCACCCTCGTTGCCCTCGTCACCAACAACCAGCAGCCCGCCCGGATATCCGGCGCCGACCGGCAGCGCCGCGAGCGCGATCCGCTCGGGCTCGGCGACCGCGTCCACACCGTCGCCTGGGCCGATGGTGAATCGCCCGAGCAGTTCGCCTTCGAGGGAATAGACTGCGAATCGTCCCGCCGACGCATCGGCGACGATCAGCCGACCACTGCCATCCGGATAGCTGACGAGCGCCAGGCCCTTGGCTTCCTCCTCGATTTTGCCGTAGGGCTTACGCAGATCAATGGTGTGACGCGCGGCTTCTGCTTCAGCATCTGCCGCAATGGCAAGAACGCCGAGCGTCTCGTCACTGAAGTAGAGCGTTCCGGAGGCATCGTCGACCACGCAACTCTCGGCACCCCGGCCGAGTGGGACTGTCCGCACCAGCCGGCCTTGCAGCTCGCCGCGCGCGGAGTAAAGCTCCCACTGCAACATCAGTCCGGCGTCTGTCGTTCCGTACAGATACACGCGACCGGTGATGGCGCTCCGGTAACTGCACAGCCCGATCACCTCGTCGCGGGCCTCCAGCGGTGCGCCCGGCAGCCGGTACAGGCGCCGGTCATCGCCGATGGAGTAACCGACGACGGTGCCGGATCGCGGCTCATGCACCATCACGAGCGGCAGGCTCTGCCCATTGAATTCGAAGCCGTAGCGGATGGTGATGGGGCCCGGTTCGATGTCAGCGACCACCTGGAACCGTTTGCCGTCCAGGTCGTACGATTCGAGGCCGCCAGTACCCCCCGCTCCCAGAATCAGGCTTTGCGCCGTATCGCCCGGGTGCAGCCAGATCGCGACCGCTTCTGCGCCATCCTGGATGCTAGGCTCGGTCTCCGCGGCCGCGGCGATGGCCGCGGTTGCCATTTCACCCTGGGCTTCGTCCGTCGCCGTCGAGCAGCCGACCGCAGCAAGAACAATGGCCATCCAGAGACGGTTTGGCATCGGGGGTCCTTAGATTTTGACGAAATGAAATATATGTTCTAAGTTTACACAAAATGGAAATTCTGTTTCAACCCGGTTGGCGACGCAGGCTCAGGCTCAGATGAAATCATTCTTCTCGCGGTTCGCCACCGGGACGATCGCACCGCCGCTGACCGACGTCGCCGAGATCGATCGGTTGTACCGTCGTCACCGCTTCCGGGTCCTGGTCGCGATCACGATCGGCTACGCATTCGCCTACACCTGCCGGCTCGCGCTGTCCGTCGTCAAGAAGCCGCTGATCGATGAAGGTATTTTCTCGCCCGCCGACCTGGGCCTGATCGGCTCCGCGCTTTTCTATGCCTACGCCTTCGGCAAGCTGGTGAACGGCTTTCTCGCCGACCACGCCAACATGAAGCTGTTCTTCGCGTTCGGCGTGATTGCCTCCGCGCTGGTCAATATCGGCATGGGATTCTCGACCGTCCTGACGCTTTCGGTTGCGTTGTGGGCGCTGAATGGCTGGTTCCAGGGTTTCGGCGCGCCGGCCGGCGTCGTGACGCTTGCCTCCTGGTACAGCAACCGCGAGCGCGGCCGTTTTTACGGCATCTGGAGCACGGCGCATTCGATGGGCGAAGGCATGACCTATTACGGGGTCGCGCTGTTCGTCGTCTGGTTCGGCTGGCAGGCCGGATTCTGGGTGCCCGGCCTGATCTGCATCCTGGCGGGGCTCGGCATCTACCTGCTGATGCAGGACCGTCCGCAGACCATCGGCCTGCCGACAGTTGCCGACTGGAAGAACGATCACCTGGCGACCACGGTATCGCCGCAGGCGAGCGTGCTGACCGTGCAGTTTTCGATCCTGAAGATCCCGGCCATCTGGATCCTCGCGCTCGCCAGTTCGACGATGTACGTCACGCGCTACGCGATCTCGAGCTGGGGCATCCTCTACCTGCAGGAAGACCGTATGTATGGTCTGACCGAGGCCAGTCTCTTCATGGCGGCCAACACGATCGCGGGAATCGCGGGCTGCCTGCTGTTCGGCTACCTGTCGGACAAGCTGTTCTCCGCGCGCCGGCCGCCCGTCAATTTCCTGTTCGCTGTCGTCGAACTGATTGGCCTGCTGCTGATCTTCTTCGGCCCGCGCAATCACTGGATGCTGTTGTTCGCATTCGTGCTGTTCGGCATCGGCCTGAACGGCCTCGTGACCTCGCTCGGCGGACTGTTCGCCGTAGACATCGCACCGAAGAAGGTCGCGGGCGCCGCCATGGGATTCATCGGCGTTTTCAGCTACATCGGCGCGGCGGTGCAGGAGAACATCAGCGGCGCGCTGATCGAATCCGGCATGCAGCTCGTCGATGGCGCGCGCACTTACGATTTTTCCGCCGCAATCTGGTTCTGGATTGGCTCGTCCGTCGTTTCGATGCTGCTCGCCGCGACACTCTGGCGCGTTAGACTGCGCGACTGAGTGTCATTCATCAGGCATCGGAGGCTTATTGCATCACCGTAGCGACTCTTACGATTTCATCACGGTCGGCAATTACACCAAGGATACGATCGTCTCCGCCGCAGGCACGCGCCACGTGGACGGCGGCGGCTTCAGCTACGCTGCGCACGCGGCGGCGCTCGCGGGCCTGAAGGTTGCGGTCGTCACGCGCCGCGCACCGGACGACGCCGACGTAACGGCACCGCTGACGGCCGCGGGCATCGACGTATACGCATTCGATTCGCCAAGTTCGACGCTGATGCGTCTCGAATACCCGACTACCAATGTGGACGAACGGGTTCTGTCGGTCGCGGGCGTCGCCGATCCGATCGGCTCGACCGAGCTCGGCGGACTGTCTGCCCACACCTTCCTGGTCACGGCTTCCATCCGCGGCGAAGTCAGCCTCGACACCGTGCGGCTCATGAAGGAGCGCTCGCGCACACTCGCGCTCGACGTGCAGGG
>JALYJS010000506.1 GCA_030799345.1 Pseudomonadota bacterium
CATACCTGGTCCCGGCGATCCTCAACCGGCAGCGGGTGCTGATTTCGACGGGAACGAAGAACCTCCAGGAACAGATCTACTTCAAGGACATTCCGGCGCTTCGCTCCGCGCTTGGGATGCCCTTCACCGCGGCCTACATGAAGGGCCGGGCGAATTACCTGTGCCTGCATCGTCTCGATCAGCTGCGCGCGCATCCCGCCGCGCCGATGGACTTCATCTCGACGATCGACGAGTGGCGGCGCGGCACCGAGACCGGAGATCGCGCCGAGATTGGCGAGATCGAGGAGGACTCCTCGCTGTGGCACGATGTGTCGGCGCTGGCGGAAACCTGCCTCGGCAACGAGTGTCCGCAGTATCGCGACTGCTACGTCACGAAGATGCGGCAGAAGGCTGCCGAGTCCGACGTGGTGATCGTCAATCACCACCTGTTGTGCGCGGATGCCTCGGTGCGCCAGAGCACCTACGGTGAGGTGATCCCGGACTGTAATTACGCGATCATCGACGAGGCGCATCAGCTCGAAGATGTCGCCACCCAGTATTTCGGGATCTCGATCAGCAACTACCGCGTCAGCGACGTCATCCGCGACTCGGAGCGCGCGCTGAACCTCGGCATGATCGAGGATCAGGACTCCGAAGTGCGCCACGCGATTACCCGCGTCGACGATCACTCGTTGACGTTTTTCGGCGCGTTGATGACGGCGCGGCATGCGCGCCCTTCGACTCGGAATTGGAACCAGGATTCCAATTCCTCGCTCAGGGCTGGCGGCCCCATGGAGGAGCGGCTGCGGATTGGCCCCGGGTGGTTTGGCGACGTGCTCGACGACGGCCTCGGCTTGATCGCGGCGCTCGATGGCCTCGAACACTCGATGAACAAACGTGCCGGCACCAGCGAACCCGGCGCGCAACCCAACGAGGACGCGGCGACGATTGGCCGCCGCGCGGCCGAGCTGCGCGACAACCTGACGTTCCTGCTCGAGGCGTCGGATCCGAAATACGTTTACTTCCTCGAGACCCGCAACCGCGGCGTGTTCCTGCGGGCCGCGCCGATCGACGTGTCGCACATCATCAACGAAATGCTGTTCAATCGGATGCGCGCGACGATCATGACCTCCGCCACGCTGACCGTGGCGGGCTCGTTCGATTACGTGAAGGGCCGCCTCGGCGTGCCGCATGCCGACAGCATCAGGGTGCAATCGGAATTCGATTTTACGGAGCAGGCGATCCTCTACCTGCCGAAGCAGATGCCCCCGCCCAAATCACCGCAATACAGCGACGCGGTGGCGCGCGAGGTGCGCGATCTGCTGCATCGCACCGAGGGGCGGGCATTCGTGCTGTTCACGAGCTACGCGATGATGCGCACCGTGCGCGATCTCGTCGAGCCGCAGCTACCGTACCCGATCATCGTGCAAGGCACCGCGCCGCGCAGCCTGCTGCTGACGCAGTTCCGCTCCACTCCCAACGCGGTGCTGTTCGCGACCTCGTCTTTCTGGCAGGGCGTCGACGTGGCCGGCGAGCAGTTGAGCTGCGTGATCATCGACAAGCTGCCGTTCGCATCGCCGGGCGACCCGATCACGGCCGCGCGCATCGAGGCGATCAACAACGACGGCGGCGACGCCTTCGCGGACTACCAGGTGCCGCTTGCGATTCTGGCGATGCTGCAGGGGCTGGGCCGGCTGATCCGTCACCGCACCGACCGCGGCGTGCTCGCCGTGCTCGACCCGCGGCTGCGGACCATGGGCTACGGCCGCCGCTTTCTCGATTCGTTTCCGCCGGCGCCGGTGACCCAGAATCCCGAGGCGATCTCCCGGTTTTTCGCCAGCTGACGTACACTCATATATCGAGGCTGGACTTCACATGACACAGATTTTCCCTTCGACTTCGCTCAGGGCAAGCACTTCACGTGCGACCGCGGTACTGATGACCTTGTTGCTCGGGCTCGCCCCTGCGGCGCTCGCCCAGTCAAGGATGATCAGGGGCAATGTGATTGACGCCAAGCAGCAGCCGCTTCAGGTC
>JALYJS010000508.1 GCA_030799345.1 Pseudomonadota bacterium
CGTCGCTCGACGGGCTGCTCGGATTCGAGCGCAATCATTTTGACCGGCTCGTGCACTTTCTTTACGGATTGCTGATCGCCCCGGCCGCCGTTGAGCTCTTCGCGCACTATGGACGCTATCCGGCGAGCTGGGCGGCACTGTTCCCGACGCTCTTCATGTTTGCACACGCCGGCATCTACGAACTCATCGAATGGGCGGCCGCCTTCGTATTCGGCGGGGACCTCGGACAGGCCTACCTCGGCACGCAGGGCGATATCTGGGACGCCCAGAAGGACATGGCGCTCGCTTTCGCCGGCACGGTGATCATGATGATCGCCATAGGACTTGCGGGTCGCCTGCCGATCCGACGCGGCTGACGGCCGCTCAGGCTTTCTGGAACGGGAACGGCACCGGCCGCGCGCGGCCCTGGCGCGCGCGCTCGTCGGCGACCGCGCGGCGCCAGAAGTCCCGTTCGTCGTTCGAGAGCGGCGGCAGTTCGCGGCGGTCGGATTGGCGGGGCTGCGGTGACTGGTCCATTGGGGGTTAAGATGCGGGCACAGGAAAAATGGTTGCAACCCCGCTCATCTCGACGGCCGCGCTCGCATCCAGTCTGGCCGAGTCCGACTGGCTGATCGCGGACTGCCGGTTCGATCTCGCCGACCCGGCAGCGGGCAGAGCCGCCTGGCGCGCCGGCCACATCCCGGGCGCCATTCACGTCGATCTCGAGCGCGACCTGTCGGTCCCGGTCACGCCACGCACGGGCCGCCATCCCTTGCCGTCGCCGGAAGCGATCGCGGCGACGCTGTCCCGGCTGGGCTTCGGCAACTCGACCCGGGTTGTCTGTTACGACGCCGGCAACGGCGCCTATGCGTCACGGCTCTGGTGGATGCTCCGGTATATGGGCCACGATGCGGTCTCAGTGCTCGACGGAGGTTTCGCCGCCTGGCTCGCCGAAAGTCGGCCCGTGTCGATGGACGACACCAGCCGGCCGGCCGCTCGCTTCAGCGCGCGGCCCCGGCCCGGAATGCTGTGCGACGCCGCGGGCGTCGCGGATGCACTGGCGCGCGGCGAACTGCTGGTCGACGTGCGCGGCGCGGAGCGATTCCGCGGCGATGTCGAGCCACTGGATGCAGTCGCGGGCCATGTGCCGGGTGCCGTCAATCTGCCGTTTCCCGAGAATCTCGGCGCCGATGGCCGTTTCCTGCCGCCCGCGGCGCTGGCCCGGCACTGGCGCGAGCGGGTCGGCGCTGCAACCGGGCGCGCGATCGTCTGCATGTGCGGCTCCGGCGTGACCGCCTGCCAGGGGCTGCTCGCGCTCAAATCGGCGGGCATCACGGGCGGGCGGCTGTACGCCGGCTCCTGGAGCGAATGGATCCGCGATCCGGCGCGCCCGGTCGCCCGCGGCAGCGACTGATTTACATCAGCGGCCGATCTGGTATCGTCCGCGCCCTGCTGCCGTCGAACAGGAATGCCGGAGTGGACAGCGCGACGCGTGGCGCAGTGACGCCGCGGCCCTGGAACATCGAGGATTCCAACGACCTGTACGCGGTGCGCGCCTGGGGCGGCGGCTATTTCGGCATCAATGCCGTCGGCCACATTGTTTGCCATCCGGGCCGCGACACAGCCCGTGAAATCGACCTCTACGAAGTCGTCCGGCAGCTCGGCGCCCGCGACCTGACCGCGCCGATGGTCCTGCGCTTCTCGGACATCCTCCGCGACCGACTGCGCTCCCTGCACGACGCCTTCGCGGCCGCGATCGCCGAGAACGACTACAAGAACCGCTACTCCGCCGTGTTCCCGATCAAGGTCAACCAGCAGCGGCTCGTGGTCGAGGAAGTCTATCGCGGCAGCGCGGATCTCGGTTTCGGACTCGAATGCGGCTCGAAGCCCGAACTGCTCGCCGTCATGGCGATGACCGAGGACGCGCCGGAACGCCTGATCATCTGCAACGGCTTCAAGGACGACAGCTACATCGAGGCCGTGATCCTCGCGACCAAGCTCGGCCGCTCGATCATCCCGGTAGTCGAGAATTTCTCCGAACTCGGTTACATCCTGCGCCACGCCGAGAAATACCAGGTCAGGCCGCGCATCGGCGTGCGGGTCAAGCTGGCCGCCGAAGGCGCCGGCCGCTGGCGCGAGTCGGCCGGCGACCGCTCGAAATTCGGCCTGTTCACCACCGAGATCCTGGAACTGGTCGAAGTGCTGCGCTCGCACGACATGCTCGACTGCCTCAAGCTCGTGCACTGTCATCCCGGGTCGCAGCTCCACGACATCCGCCGCGTCAAGGATGCCGTCAACGAGCTCGCGCACGTCTACGCCGAACTCGCGCGCCTCGGCGCCGGACTCGAATACATCGACGTCGGCGGCGGCCTCGGCGTCGACTACGACGGCTCGCGTACCAACTTCGAGTCCTCGACCAATTATTCGCTGCGCGAGTACGCGAGCGACGTCGTCTATCGCATCGCGAGCGTCTGCAACGCACGCGGCCTCGCTCATCCGGTGATCATCAGCGAATCGGGGCGCGCGATCACGGCGCACCACAGCGTGCTGGTATTCAATGTGCTCGGCGCGGCGCGGCTCGACCTGTTCAGCGTTCCGGACCGCGCAACGGCCGACGACGGGCAGCTCCCGCAGCCGGTCGCGGATCTGTTCGACGCGCATGCGACCATCAGCGAGCGCCGCCTGGTCGAGTGCTGGCACGACGCGCAGCAGGCGCGCGAGCAGGCGCAGCAGATGTTCAGCCTAGGCTACCTCAGCATCGAGATGCGAAGCCTCGCCGAACGGCTGTACTGGTCGACCTGTGCGCGCGTGCGGGACATGACGCGCAAGCTCGGCCGCATACCCGAGGAGCTCGAGGGCCTGGAAGCCGTGCTCTCGGACATCTACTTCTGCAACGTGTCGATATTCCAGTCGCTGCCGGACAGCTGGGCGATCGACCAGCTGTTTCCGATCACGCCGCTGCACCGGCTCGACGAACGGCCGACGCGCAGCGCCGTGCTCGCCGACATCACCTGCGACTCCGACGGCAAGATCGACCGCTTCGTCTCCGCGCGCGACACCAAGCGCGCGCTGGAAGTGCACGAGCTGAAAGAGGGCGAAGACTATTTCCTCGCAGCGTTCCTGGTAGGCGCCTACCAGGAG
>JALYJS010000522.1 GCA_030799345.1 Pseudomonadota bacterium
ATGTCAAAGGGATTTTTCTCGCGTTTCAGCCGCCCCGGACAGGTCGAAACCCTGGCACCGGGTCTCGTGCCGCGCGCCGAAGCCGCCGCCGCTGCCGCTTCGGATGTGGCCCGAGTCGTCAGGAGGATTGCCCGTAGAGGGCTTCCCCAATCAAGCCGCAAGTCGGCGATTTCTCTTCGGCTGGATGAGGAGGTCCTGAACTGGTTCCGGACCCAGGGTCCGGGCTACCAGACGCGCATGAATTCCGTTCTACGGGCCTATATGGAAGTTTCTCGCGCCTGATCAACAAGGTAGCTACCTGGTGGATGATCAAAGTCATCCACCAGGCTAGGGATTTCGAGTTGCTGTGTCCTGCTGAATTAGAGCCAGTTCTGCCTGCATCGCCGGCAGCAATTCCCGCTCGCGCGGTGAACCCATGAGGTTGTCCAGCTCGTACGGATCGGCCTGCAGGTCGTACATCTCGTCCATGCCCGGCAACTCGAGATAGTGGATGTACTTGTGCCGCTCCGTCCGGACCGCCCGGTAGCCCATGTTGCGGATCCGCGGAAAGACCGTATCGCTGTAGTACTCGATCAGCACCGAGGTGCGCCAGGGCGGCTGCTCGCCGCGCAGCAGTGGTACGAGTGACCTGCCCTGTCGGGGCGTCGGGTCAGTAACGCCCGCCAGTTCCAGGACGGTCGGCGCAAGATCGATCGTCTGCACCAGTTGGGCTGGCGTCCTGCCGGCCTTTGCGACTCGCGGGTAACGCACGATCAGCGGGATGCGGGCGGTTTCCTCGTAGGCCAGGCGCCGTTCCTCGTTGAGGTGGTGCTCGCCGTAGAAATACCCGTGATCGCTCATGACGATGACTACGGTCCGGTCGAGCGTGCCGGCTTCCTCGAGCATTGCGACGACCCGGCCGAGGCTCTCGTCGACCGCGAGCAGCATCTCCAACCGGGCACGGACGTCGCGATCCGGCGTCGCTGTCTCGGGTCCCAGGGGCGGCACGCCGTCGAGCGGCCGCAGCAAGGCGGGCTTGCGGACCGGCATCGGCCCCGCATTCGGCCGGCGCGGCACCGGGGTGTTTGCGTAGCGACCCGCGTGCCGGGGCGCAGGGATGAAGCCCTCGGACTGTCCAGGCACGGCGCTCGAGCTGCCGTCATCGTGCTGGACGATGTTCGGGTGCAGCGCCTTGTGGGCCAGGAAGACCAGGAACGGCTGCCCAGGATCCGCGCGCAGGAAATCGACCACGTGATTCGTCAGCAGATCGGTCACGTACCCGGATTCCCGGGCCCGCGTCCCGTTCACGTTGAACTGCGGATCGAGCGCTTCGCCCTGGCCGCGCATCGCAACCCAATGCGTGAATCCCGGCCGCGGGCTGTCGTCATTGCCCATGTGCCATTTGCCGAAGAAAGCCGTGCGATAGCCGGCCTGTTGCAGCGGGGCCGCGAACGTCGGCAGTCGATGACTGGCCGCATCGCGTGCGGTGTTGTCGACGATCCCGTGGGTATGGGCGTACTGGCCGGTCAGGATGCTGGCACGGCTCGGCGAGCACAGGGGAGTCGTCGCGAAAGCATTCATGAAACGCACGCCTTCACGCGCCATGCGATCGATCGCGGGTGTCTGGGCGAAGGGATGCCCGGCGATGCCGAGGTCGTCCCAGCGCAGGTCATCGACCAGGACGACGACGATGTTCGGCGGTGCGTCCGCCGCAGGTGAAACCGCGGCGATGCAGGCCGGCGCCACTGCAAACATCGCCAGCATTCCGAGTTCGCGGATCATGCGGATGCCTTGGGTAATTCGTTCGGGTAGGATGAGTATAGGCATCCGCAAGGAATCAATCGAACATGGCGAAGCCCGTCCGCAAGACCGCCATCCCGCATCGCGGCCCGCTCGGCAAGCGGGCGGAAATCACCTCGAGCTCGCGCGCATTCCCGCGCATGAAGTCCGAGTCCGTGCCGCGCACGGGCTGGGTGCGCGAGATCCGCATGGCGCTTGGGCTGTCCCAGTCACAGCTCGCCGCGCGTGCCGGCGTGTCGCGTGCGACCGTGCAGCAGATGGAGCGTGCCGAGGCACAGCGTCGAATTACTTTGGCGAGCCTCGACAAGCTCGCCCATGCGATGGGTTGCCAGGTGGCGCTCGCGATCGTGCCGAGGGGCGGCACGCTCGAGGATGTGCGCCGCCATCAGGCTGCTGCGAAGGCGGAAGTCATCCTTCACGAGAAGGTCCGCGACAACAAACACCCGCCGCGCCCGGTCGACCTCGAGCGCCGCAAGCAGCAGATCATCACGCGGCTCCTGCGCGGGAGCCGGCGCAGGCTCTGGAAGCC
>JALYJS010000021.1 GCA_030799345.1 Pseudomonadota bacterium
ATTGCCTGCCCGTCAATCAGGATGGTGAAGTCGTTTTCGTCGAGCGCTGGCACCGGATCGCCATTGACGTCCGTGACCTTGACGTGGGCCTGGATGGGACCCGTAGATGGGCGTCCCTCGACACGCAGTTCCACGTCCGCGAGCGCCGGGGCGGCGAACATGGCAGTCAGCATGAGTGAAACAGCCGGAAGGCTCGCGAACCCGAAAATCCGGCACGCGAAGCGGCGAGCATGGGAAATCATGGAAATCATGATTGTTCCTGTAGTAACCCCTAGACAGATATTGTAACCGCTTGGATTCCTGACCAATTCGAACGGCTCCAATACGTGAAGCAAATCACAACTTGGGACTTCAAGGCGGGGCAAATGACCATAAATCGGGCGTATTAAATCGTTGACCCCGGTTTTCAGGGGGTGTCCATGGTGCCGAGCCTAGACCAGATCCAAGCAGCCCGCGATCGACTCACGGGGATCGCCCTGCGCACGCCGCTCCTGCGGCTGGACATTCCCGGTGCGCCGGGGGACATCTGGCTCAAGCTCGAGAGCCTCCAGCCGATAGGCTCCTTCAAGATCCGCGGCGCCGCCAATGCAATGGCTGCCATTCCGCCGTCGCAACTGGCTCGCGGTGTCCTGACGGCATCCGCCGGCAACATGGCGCAGGGCGTTGCCTGGTGTGCGCGCAGTCGCGGCATCCCCTGCACGGTCGTCGCGCCAGACACGGCGCCGGCCGCAAAGCTCACCGCCATCGAACGCCTCGGCGCACGCATCATTCAGGCGCCATTCGAGCGCTGGTGGCAAACCTTCCAGGACCGCAGCTATCCGGGCGTCGATGCCACCTTCATTCATGCATTCGATGACCTGGACGTGATGGCCGGCAACGGGACGATCGGCCTCGAGATTCTCGAAGACCTTCCGGATGTCGATTGCGTCGTCGTGCCGTGGGGCGGTGGGGGCCTCGCGACCGGCATCGGTGCGGCCATGAACGCCTTGTCGCCGGGTTGCCGCATTTACGCAGCGGAAGTGGAATCGGGCGCGCCGCTTGCAGCGGCCCTGGCGGCTGGGGCGCCTGTCGACGTCAATCATCGGCCGACGTTCGTCGATGGGATCGGAAGCCGGTCCGTGTTCCCGCAGATGCTGGCCCGGGCACAGAGGCTGCTCGCCGGCTCGCTTGTCTCGACACTTGATGAGATTGCCGATGCAATACGAAGGCTCGCCGAACGAGCCCACGTCATCGCGGAGGGGGCGGGTGCCTGCGGTGTCGCGGCCGCGCTGGCAAGCCGTGCCGGTTGCGGCAGGATCGTGTGCGTGGTCTCCGGCGGAAACATCGATGCTGACCGGCTCGCGACGATCCTGGCCCGGGGACGGCCGACATGAGCATGGCGAACCGGCCGCTTCCGCGGCTAGCATCGGGATGCTGGAATCCAACTGCAGGCGAGGTCATTTGGCAATGATTCGTTCAACGGGACATTGGCTCGCAGCAAACATCCTGGCGTTTGCCGCCGCCGCTGCGCATCCGGCACCCCGGTTCTCGATCACGTTTCCGCCCGGGACGGCCGAGGCGGCGTTGTCCGGGCGCCTGATTCTCGTGCTGTCCCAGAATCCCGAAGGCGAGCCGCGCGAGCACGTGGCCTGGGATGGCGATGCAGTCCCGTTCTTCGGGATCGACGTCGTGAACTGGAAACCAGGCCAGAAAAAAGTGTTCGACGCGAAGGTCGATGGATTCCCATTGCGCTCGCTCGACGACTTGCCGGCTGGGGAGTATCGGGTCCAGGCCGTGCTCAATCGTTACGAGAAATTCAAGCGCAGCGACGGCTGGACCTTGCTGCTGCCGCCCGACCGGGGCGAAGGCCAGGTCTGGCGCCAGAAGCCCGGCAATCTTTATTCCAGACCCATGACGATCCGCGTCGATCCAAAACGTCGCAGCCGCGTGGCGCTGGTGCTCGACCAGGTCATCCCGCCGGTGGCGGAGTTCGAGAGCAAGCAGACGAAGTACGTGCGTCATTTCACGATCCGCAGCGAGCGGATCTCGAAGTTCTGGGGACGCGACGTGTCACTCTCGGCCTGGGTTCGCCTGCCCTGGGG
>JALYJS010000067.1 GCA_030799345.1 Pseudomonadota bacterium
GCATTGAGCCTTCGTTCGCGCATCACTATTTCAGGAATGTGATCCGCGAGGGCAAGAAGTCGAAGGAGCGCATCGACGTCTACTCCTTCGAGCTGCTGGCCTACCGCGAGCTGGTCAATCCGCGCGCGATCGCGGGATCGGCCAGTGCGGCCGAAACGCTGCCCGATTATTTCGTGACGGCAGACAGCATCGGGCCGCGCGAGCATGTCGATATCCAGGCCGCCGCGCAGAAGTGGGTCGACTCGTCCATCTCGAAGACCGCAAACGTCCCGACGGATTTTCCGTACGAGCAGTTCAAGGACATCTACCTGTACGCGCACGAGAAAGGCCTGAAAGGCTGCACGACGTTCCGCTTCAACCCGGAAGCCTTCCAGGGCGTGCTGGTCAAGGAAGACGACCTCAAGAACACGACCTATGTGTTCACGCTGGAGGACGGCACCGAGATCGAAGCGCGCGGCGACGAGGAAATCGAGTACGACGGCGAGATCCACACCGCCGCCAATCTTTTTGACGCGCTCAAGGAAGGCTACTACGGGCGTTTCTGAGCCAGGAAAAATCAAGGTAAGAGACATGAGCAGGCACAAGTTCGAGAAAAAGATCGTGAAGTACCGGGTGCAGAAGCCCGAGGTCGCCGAGAAGGCAGAGGCCGAGAAGCTGCCGGTGCGCGAAGGCCGCGCCCGCAAGGAAGGCAGCGGCAAGGTCGTCTGGATGCACGAGAAACTCGAGCGTCCGGAAGTCCTGATCGGATCGACCTACAAGATCAAGACGCCGGTCTCCGACCACGCGATGTACCTGACGATCAACGATATCATGCTGAACGAGGGCACGGAGCACGAGCACCGGCGGCCGTTCGAGATCTTCATCAATTCCAAGAACCTCGATCATTTCCAGTGGATCGTCGCGCTGACGCGCATCATCTCGGCGGTTTTCAGGAAGGGCGGCGACGTCGCGTTCCTGACCGAGGAGCTGAAGGCCGTCTTCGATCCGCGCGGCGGTTACTGGCAACCGGGCGGCAAGTTCATGCCGTCGATCGTCGCGGAGATCGGCTATGTGGTCGAGCGCCACCTGCAGACCATCGGCCTGATGCAGAAGCCGGGCATGGACGACTCGCAGCGGCTGCTGGTCGAGGCGAAGCGCAAGGAATGGGAACTGCGCAACCAGCAGCAGGACGCATTCGCGCAGTCGAGCTACCCGCAAGGCGCGCAGCTCTGCGTGAAGTGCAGTACCGCGGCCGTGGTGATGATGGACGGCTGCTCGACCTGCCTGGCCTGCGGCGAGTCCAAGTGCGGCTGACCGTGCGGCGCGATTTCGATCACGCGCCAGCCGGGTCCCCGCCCGGCGGCTCCTGACAACAGGACTCGCGCGTGACCTCCCAGGCGGCCTCCGGGCCGCCTTTTTTCCCGGTAGTTCTCCTGCTGCTGCTCGCCGGCTGCGCAACCGAGCGCGCGTATGACGGCCCGCGGTTGTCAGCGGCCGAGCGCGCGATCGTGCATGCCGACCCGGCGGTGTCTGCGGGCCTGCCGGTGCAATTGCGTCTGCGCCAGGTGGACGAGCGCAGCATTCCGCTCTCGGCTAGCGCCGTCGAGCTCCACCCTGGCCCGCACCGGCTGCTGGTGGATTGCCGCGTGACGGAGAGCGGCACCACCGAACGCTTCACGCTCGATGTGCAGCTCGAGCCGGGCGGCAGGTACCGACTGGTCGCTGTCGCCTCCACGCGAAACTGTGAAGCGGTCGAACTAGCGGGCGCACTGAGCGGCGAGGGCGCGCGGGGGACGCTATAATCCCGCGTTAGATGTACTTCAAGTCATTGATTCCCGTGGTGCTCGCGACCTTGTTCGCGGCCGGTGCCCACGCCGACATGATCGCCGGTGCCGCGCCGGGCGGGCCGCTGGCGACCGCCGACCGCATCGTCGTGCGCAAGGCCGACCGCCGCATGGATCTGTACCGCCAGGGCGGCATGATCGCGAGTTATCGCGTTTCGCTCGGCCTCGTGCCGAACGGCCACAAGCAGCGCGAAGGCGATTTCCGCACGCCGGAAGGCAGCTACCGCCTGACGCGGCGCAACGCGCGCAGCGATTTCTTCCTCGCGGTCCAGGTCTCGTATCCGGAGCCGGCCGACCTCGCGATCGCGCGCAGGAATGGCTGGTCACCGGGCGGGCTCATCATGGTCCATGGCCTGCCGAACACCCCGAAATATCCGCGCGACCGCTACCTCAGCACCGACTGGACCGATGGCTGCATTGCATTGTCCAATGAGGACATGCTCGATTTCTGGCTGCTGACCGGGCAGGGAACCCCGATCGAGATCCGTCCGTGACGGGCGCTCCCGGACTCGACCTGACGGCAGTCGTGCATGCGCGGGTGTCGCCGAAGGGCGTGCTCGACAACCTGTCGCAGCAGGAGGT
>JALYJS010000097.1 GCA_030799345.1 Pseudomonadota bacterium
GCATTGACGCCCGCTTTCGAGCTGCGATATGCATAGGAGCCGCCGGATGAATTGTCGGCAATCGAACCCATGAGGCTGGTCACCGTGACAATGCGCTTGTCGCGACTCTTCGCGACGTTGTCGACGAACGCCTCGATCATGCGAGCGGGGCCCAGAACGTTGGCATCGAGCACGCGCGCCCAGGCTGCGTAGTCGAGGCTGCCGATCTTCTGGCCGGGCGGACTGCCGACGCCCGCGTTATTGAGCAGGAGATCGATTGGCTCGCCGTGAAGCGTTTGCGCAGCCGCCTTCACGCTCGAGGCATCGAGGACGTCCAGCGCGAGTACGCGAATCC
The DNA here is from genome assembly GCA_030799345.1 of Pseudomonadota bacterium. GTDB lineage: Bacteria > Pseudomonadota > Gammaproteobacteria > Steroidobacterales > Steroidobacteraceae > SCUD01. Next base: position 335 of record JALYJS010000097.1, read on the forward strand.
GGCCCGCGCTCCGCGACTCCAGCTGCTTCAGTTCGCGGGCGGAATCCGGCGCGCGGCAGGCTGCGTGAACCTGCCAGCCGTCCTCCGCATACTGGCGCACGAACTCGAGGCCGAGGCCGCGGTTCGCGCCGGTGACGAGGACGGTTCGGGACTCCACGCGGTCATCCTAACTGGCGAGCTCGACCTCGGCGACTTTGTCCTTGTACACCGTCTTCGGGTCCTTCCCGAGGATCAGCTGGATTCCGGCGAACACGCTGCTCTCGTTCAGCCAGACCTGGGCGCGATCCGGATCGAAACGCAGCAGCTGCAGTTCCGGGTCGCTCTTTCCATTCTTGTACCAGACCGCCACGAACCGGTTCCAGAGCCGGTCGATCACCGCGGGATCGTTGTCCGGCGTCAGGCGGCCGTGGATGGAGGCGAACAGGCCGTGATCCTTGGCCACGAAATGCGCGGCTGCGTCCGCGCCCTGGCCGAGCGCCTTGACGAGGTCGACCTTCTTTGCGCTGAAGATCCAGATGGGTCCAGCGTTCGACTCGCCGTCCACGATTGCTGTCATCGGCTGCGCATGCCCGTCCTCGACGTCGATGAGGCCCAGCATGATGGTGCGATCCGAGCGCAACGCTTTCCAGAATTTCTCGGCAATCTCGGCGTCCTTGCCCATGTCTTGTCTCCGGTGAATCGATTGGGGGCCACACTGTGGGCCGTTCCAGCGGCGTGTTGAATCAGCGGCCTCCTACATCCCCGTGGACGTGGCATCGGGGTGGCGCTGTACAGTGCTGTACATGGTCCACGCCTGCCCCCTGCCGCTCGATGCACTGACCCAGGGGTATCGCGAGGCCGGCGCGTATACGGACTGCTACTGCACCGAGCTGCCGCGGACTGTCACCCACGCCGAGTATGTCGAGGCGTTCTACACCACCGCTCTGTTCAAGCTCGAGCGGTGGTTGCTGCGGATCGCAGTCTCGCGACCCTCGACGGATGCCGAGGCCCGGGCGCTCGCGCGCGGCGGGCGCGACGTCTTTGCCGCCTGGACCGTCGAGGCGCGCGCTGCGGACCAGCTGCTCCTGTGCGATTTCATGGGACGCACGCGCTCCTGGCTGATGGTGGCCCGGGCCCAGGCAGCGGGTGGCACGCGCCTCTACTTCGGGTCCGTGGTGGTCCCGGAGCGCAATGCAAAGACGGGCGATACCGGCATGCCGGCGACCCACAGACGCCTGCTGGGGTTCCACAGGCTGTATTCGCGGATGCTTCTCGGGGCCGCCGCCCGCCGATTTCGGTGAATTCGCGCCACCCGCATTTTGACGGGCGTATGCTCGGCCATACGACCGAGGGCGGCTGAAGAAAACCGCCCCTTACCGGCCAGCGGACGGCGCAAGTCTGCATCGTTAAGGGGAAACAAAATGGACGTCTCGCTCAAGCGGTGCGCCACCATCGGCGCCCTGTTCGCCAGTCTTTTCGTCATGCAATCCGTGGCAGTGGGCCGGCTCGATCGTGATCGACGTCAACCCGGTGATCGAGGAAACCGGCGCCTACTGCGACGCCGGCCAGCACGGCATCTACTGGTTCCTCGCCGGCAACACCGGAGGCCGCACCACGCGCAACTGCACGGTGCCGCAGGGCGTCCAACTGATCATCCCGGTGATCACGACGTTTTGTTATCCGGAGGAAGGCTTCGATGACGACGCGAGCTGCATCGAGTACATCAATGATGCGCTCGCGGGCTACCTGCCCGAGGACATGACCGTGCGGCTCGACGGCGTGAACCAGCCGACCACGGACATCTGCGAGATCGCCATTGCGCCCGGCCAACCCGTTCCGGACGTGGAGGAGCATTGCATCATCCGCCGCAGTGCCAGCCGTACGCTGTTCAACTTCGTGATCAACCAGAGTGGCTTCTTCTTCTCGCCGCCGGGCGTGTGGCGGGCAAACGCCGCGCGTGGCGTGTGGTCGGTGATCGACACGGCCACGCTGGAACCGGGGGTGCACAAGATCCGCATCCGCGCGGAAGGACAGCCTGGCGCGATCATCCCGTTCCTGAACGTGGTCTACAACCTGACGGTCGCGCTGCCGGAAAACTAGCCGGCCGGCCCGCCCCGGCGTCCTGCCGACTCGGGCGGCGGGGCGGTGTACTATGCGCGCGATTCCCACCCGGAG
>JALYJS010000115.1 GCA_030799345.1 Pseudomonadota bacterium
GCATTGACCATTTCGCGCACGACCGGGATCCCGGCGATCCGGCCCACCACATCCGTGGACGACAGCAGCCGGTCACGCACCGATGCGCCCTGGTCTTTCAACCGCACCGCCTTCGCACGCAGCATCAGGTGCGGAAAGTCCACGTTCCATTCATGCGGGGGAACGTACGGACACTTGCTCATGTAGCACATGTCGCAGAGGTAGCAGTGATCGACCACTTCCCAGCGCGCATTCCGCGGCACTTCCGCGACTTCGCCGGTCGGCGAACTGTCGACCTGATCGAACAGCACCGGAAAGGCGTTGCACAGGTTGAAGCAGCGCCGGCACCCGTGGCAGATGTCGAAGACGCGCTCGACTTCGCGGTCGAGCGCGTCGGCATCCCAGTACGCGGGGTCCTTCCAGCCGATCGGATGACGCGTGGGCGCCTCGAGGCTGCCCTCGCGCGCAGTCATGGCCGGGCCTTCGCTCACGCGGGCCGGCCCGATCGGGCCGCGACACTCAGTTGAGCTGGTCCAATGCCTTCTGGAAACGGTTGGCGTGCGACCGCTCGGCCTTCGCGAGCGTCTCGAACCAGTCGGCAATCTCGTGGAAATTCTCGTCGCGGGCGGTCTTTGACATCCCGGGATACATATCCGTGTACTCGTGCGTCTCGCCGGCAATGGCCGCTTTCAGGTTGTCCGCCGTCGGGCCAATGGGGAGCCCCGTCGCCGGGTCGCCGACCTGCTCGAGATATTCGAGATGACCATGGGCGTGGCCGGTCTCCCCTTCCGCCGTCGAACGGAACACGGCGGCGACGTCGTTGTAGCCTTCCACATCCGCTTTCTGCGCGAAGTAGAGGTATCGGCGATTGGCCTGCGATTCCCCGGCAAATGCCGCCTTCAGATTCCCTTCTGTCTTGCTGCCTTTCAGATTCATGGTGTGCCTCCTGGGTTCTGCGGCGCGCTGGCCGTTGATTTAGACAGATTCTAACACCGGATTTGCCCCGTGGAAGCGGCCCGGCGCGAGAGACCTCCGTCGGCCGCTCGTTGACCCCGCTGGCGGCGACTGTGAAACTGCCGGCCCCATCGGCCGACCTGGACAAACGAACGTGACCCGAGCGAAACCCGCTACACCGGATTTCGAGGCGGCGCTGGCCGAACTCGAACTGATCGTGCAGCGGCTCGAACAGGGCGAGCTGTCACTCGAGGAATCGCTGCGGCAGTTCGAACGGGGCGTCGAATTGACGCGCGGGTGCCAGAAGGCGCTGCGGCAGGCGGAACAGAAGATCCAGATACTATCCCGTAAAGGGGACGGCGACGCCGCCCTGCAGGATTTCACGGCGCCGGACGAATCCTGAGCGCGTCACCGATGCTGGCCGAATCCAGAAGTGCGAACTGGCAGGCGCGATACCGCGAACGCGTGGAAGCCGTGCTCGAGAAGCGGTTGCCGCCGGACGACACTGAACCGGCGCGGCTGCATCGCGCAATGCGGTATGCGACGCTCGGTCCGGGCAAGCGCATCCGACCGCTGCTCGTTTATGCGACCGGCCATGCCATCGGGCTCACCATGGACGCCCTCGATGCGCCGGCCGCGGCGGTCGAACTCATTCACGCCTATTCGCTGGTGCATGACGACCTGCCCGCGATGGACGATGACGACCTGCGTCGTGGCCGGCCGACGACGCATCGCGCGTTCGACGAGGCCACCGCAATTCTCGCCGGCGATGCGCTGCAGGTGCTCGCATTCGAAATACTGTCCGACGATCCGTTGCCATCCGCAGGACCGGCCAGCCGGAACGAGATGATTCGCCTGCTCGCGCGCGCGAGCGGCACGCAAGGCATGGCGGGCGGCCAGGCCACCGATCTCGCGGCAACCGGCAAGCGGCTCACGGCGGCCGAGGTCGAGGAGATGCACGCGCGCAAGACCGGCGCGCTGATCCAGGCCGCCGTCCTCATTGCCTGTGCGGCGTCGCCCCAACTGCCGGCCAAAGACCGCGCCGCGTTCGAGTGCTACGGCGGCGCCATCGGGCTCTCTTTCCAGATCGTGGACGACTTGCTGGACGTGGTCGGCGACCCTGCTGTTACCGGCAAGGCCGCGGGCGCGGACGCGTTGCGAGGCAAGCCAACCTATCCGGCCGTCGCCGGCGTCGCCGCCGCTCACGCGCGCGCGACCGAACTCGCCGAGCTCGGCATCGCCGCGCTCGCTGATTTCGGACCCGAAGCCGTTCAACTGCGCGAATTCGCGAGCCAGCTGATCATTCGCGGGCGTTAATGGGGGCGCGCATCCCGCAGGCGCCGCGCCTCCAGTAAACTGCCCCCATGAGCGATGCCAAGCGGGCCGGGCTGCTGGATTCCATCGACACCCCGGCCGACCTGCGCGCGCTCGGGCGCGAGGATCTCAAGCGGCTTTCGGTCGAGCTTCGCGATTACCTGATCCACACGGTCGGCCCCATGGGCGGCCACCTCGCTGCGGGTCTCGGCAGCGTCGAACTCGCCGTTGCCCTCCATTACGTTTTCGACACGCCGTACGACCGCCTGATCTGGGACGTCGGCCATCAGGCCTATCCACACAAGGTCCTGACCGGACGCCGTCAGCGGCTCGGCAGCATCAAGCAGCGCAGCGGCCTCGCCCCGTTTCCGTCGCGCGCGGAGAGCGTCTACGACAGCTTCGGTGTCGGCCATTCCAGCACGTCGATCAGCGCGGCGCTCGGCATGGCAATCGCGAACCTCGCCGCCGGCAGCGACCGGCGCGTCGTGGCCGTCATCGGCGACGGCGCGATGAGCGCGGGGCTTGCCTGGGAG
>JALYJS010000133.1 GCA_030799345.1 Pseudomonadota bacterium
GAGGGCTCCCGGCACGACGCGGGCGCCGTCCGCACGAAAATCGGCATCCGTATAACCGCCATACTTGAGCGGCATCTTGTCGAAGAAGCGCAGCGCGCCGGCCTCAACGATCGCGTTGTCGTGCGTGCGAAAGTGCAGCAGCACCGCCTTGCGCAGCCATTCGTTCACGCGCCATCCGCCATCGGCGGGCTCGGCCACGCGCGCCCGGCCGGTGCCGAGGAGCGCCAGGCATTCGTCGAGCGCGGCCAGGAGCTCGCGCGGCGCGCGCTCGGGCGACAACTCGGCGCGCGTCTCAAAGTGCCGTTCGATCAGCCCCTGAAGTTCCGGTCCGGGATGATTCATGCCGCCACCACGCGCGCATCAAGGGCGCGCTGCAGCGCACCGGCGAGTGCGGCGCGCCGGTTTTCAGGCAGGGGCCGACCGGTTTCGTCGCGCACGTAGAACACGTCTTCCGCCCGCTCGCCGACGGTCATGATCTTGGCTCCGTGCAGTTCGACGCGCTGTTCCCACAGGATCTTGCCGATCTCGGATAGCAGACCCGGCCGGTCGCCGGCCACGACTTCCAGGATGCTGCGGCCATTATCAGCATCATCGCTGAAACTGACCTGCGTCGGGGTCGTGAACATGCGCGCCTGGCGCGGCACGCGCCGGGCCACGGCGGGCGTCGCAGCGCCGCGTTCCGCCAGCGACTGCGCGAGCTGCCGTTCGATCGTCGCCATGCGCTGGCAATCCGTGATCGGCAGGCCGGTGTCTTCCAGCACGAGGTAACTGTCGAGGCTGCCGCCGTCGGCGGTCGGCGTGATGCGCGCATCCTGGATGCTGAGTCCCATCTGGTCGAGGGCTGCCGTCGCGCGCGCGAAGCTGTGCAGGCGGCCGACGGTGTGCACCAGCACGAGCGTGGCGCCGCCGCGTACCGGGTGCTCCGCGACTGCGACCAGTGCACCGGTATCGTCGGGCACGCGCGCGGCGATTGCGCGCGTATGCCAGGCGATCTCCGGCGCGGAGTGCCGGAGGAAATAGTCGTCGGTGAGCGTCTGCCAGACGCGCGCGACGGCCGCGGCATCGACGCCTGCCGTGGCGAGCAGCTCGCGAGCCTGGGCTTGCGTCCCGGCGATCAGCTGCTCGCGGTCGAGCGGGCTCTCGAGACCGCGCCGGAGCGCCTGCTTGACGCGCTCGTACAACTCGTCGAACAGGGTCGCTTTCCAGGAATTCCACAGTTTCGGATTGGTGCCGCGTACGTCGGCGACCGTCAGCACGTACAGGTAGTCGAGCCGGTTCTGGTCGCCCACCTCGCGCGCGAATGCATGGACCACCTGCGGATCGGCGATGTCCTGCTTCTGCGACGTGACGGACAGCCGCAGGTGGTGGCGCACGAGCCAGGCGACCAGGCGCGCGTCGTACCGCGACAGGCCCTGTTCGAGGCAGAATGCCTCGGCGTCCACGGCGCCGAGATCGGAGTGGTCGCCGCCGCGTCCCTTCGCGATGTCGTGGAAGATCGCCGCGAGGTAGGCGAGCTCCGGCTTCGGTAACGCGCGGAAAATCTGCGCGAGCTTCGGAAATTCATGGTCGTAGCGCTCGAGCGCGAAGCGGCGCAGGTTGCTGACGACGAACAGGGTATGCGCATCGACCGTCCACGCATGGAACAGGTCGTACTGCATGCGCCCGACGATGCGTCCGAAGGCCGGGATGTAACGGCCGAGCACGCCGTACAGATTCATGCGCCGGAGTTCGTGCGTGACGCCGGCGGGAGCGCGCAGGATGTCGAGGAACAGGCGGTGATTGCGCGGGTTCTGGCGGAACTCCTCGTCGATCAGCCACAGGTTCTGGGTGACCAGGCGGATCGTATTCGCCCGCACGCCGGAAAGGCGCGGGTTCTGCTGCAGCACGAGGAAGAGTTCGAGCAGCGCTGATGGTTCACGCGTAAACACATCGGGCGCGGTCACCTCGAGGAATTCATCGCGCTCCTGGAACTGGCGCGACAGCGGCAGCACCGGCGCATCGCGGTCGGCGAGTATTTCCTCGCGGAAATGCTGAAGCAGCAGCTCGTTCAGCCAGCTGACGAACATCGCGGTGCGGTAGTAACGCTGCATGAACTGCTCGACCGCGAGCGTATACGTCGCATCCTCGTAGCCGAACATGCGCGCGAGCCGGATCTGGTGGTCGAACAGCAGCCGGTCTTCGCGCCGGCCCGTCACGAGGTGCAGCGCGAAGCGGATGCGCCACAGCCAGGATTGCGCCGATTCGAGCTGCGCGAGCTCGCGGGCCGTCAGGAAGCCGTGGCCGGCGAGTTCCTCCAGCGTGTCGGCGCCGAAATGCCGCTTGGCGACCCAGCCGATCGTCTGCAGGTCGCGCAGGCCGCCGGGACTCTGCTTGACGTTGGGCTCGAGGTTATAGGCCGTGTCGTGGAACCGGTGATGGCGCTCGGCCTGCTCGCGCAGCTTCGCGTCGAAGAAATCGCGCGAGGACCACATCCGGTCGGCGGCGAGCGCGCGGCGCATCGCGGCGAAGAGCGCAGGGGGACCCGCCAGCAGGCGCGCTTCGATCAGGGCCGTCGCGACGCCGATGTCCGCGAGCGCCTCGCGCTGGCAGTCGTCGACGCTGCGTACGCTGTGGCCGGTTTCGAGCCCGATGTCCCACAGGAAGGTCAGGAAGCGTTCGAGTTGTGCGGTCCAGCCCGGCTGCTCGCCCTGGGGCAGCAGCACCATCACGTCCACGTCGGAGCAGGGCAGGAGTTCGCCGCGTCCGTATCCGCCAACGGCTACCAGTGCGACCGAACCGGCGGCGTCTGACGCGTGCAGTTCAAAAGCACCGAGCACCAGTGCATCGACCAGCCGCGCGCGGTCGCGTACCAGCGCGCCGACCGGCTCCTGCGCGGTGAAGCGTTCCCTGAGTTCGCGGTCGCCGTCGGCAAGCGCGGCTCGGAAATCGCCGGCGGCTCGCGCGCCGCCCGCGAGCCGCGCCGGGAGCGTATCGAGAAACGGCCAGCGGGATGCCGCGGCGCCGGCGCGGCCTGCCGGCCCGTCGCCTGTGGTGGCC
>JALYJS010000176.1 GCA_030799345.1 Pseudomonadota bacterium
CTCCAGGACGTCACAGGAGTCCCGTCGATCGTGGATCTAGCGGCCATGCGCTCCGCCATCGTCCGGATGACCGGCGACACCGCCGCAGCGTTGAAAATCAATCCCGGCGTAGCGTCGGATCTCGTCATCGACCACTCCGTCCAGGTGGACGCCTACGGCAGCAACACCGCCCTCACCATCAACGCCGCCAAGGAGTTCGAGCGCAACCAGGAACGCTACGAGTTCCTCAAGTGGGGCCAGCAGTCTCTCTCCAACTTCCGCGCCGTCCCCCCCGCGACCGGGATCGTGCATCAGGTCAATCTCGAGTTCCTGGCGCGCGTCGTCTTCACGAACCAGGACGGGCTCGTCTATCCGGACACGGTGGTCGGAACGGATTCGCACACGACCATGATCAACGGTGTCGGGGTGCTCGGCTGGGGCGTCGGCGGCATCGAGGCCGAGGCGGCCATGCTCGGCCAGCCCTCAACGATGTTGATCCCGGAAGTGGTCGGCGTGAAGCTCACCGGCCGCCTGATCGAAGGCGCGACCGCGACTGATCTCGTTCTGACCGTGACCGAAATGCTGCGCAAGCACGGCGTGGTCGAGAAATTCGTCGAGTTTTTCGGCGATGGCCTCGGCCAGTTGCCGCTCGCCGACCGGGCAACCATCGCCAACATGGCGCCTGAGTACGGCGCGACCTGCGGGATATTTCCGATTGATGAGGAGACATTGACCTACCTGCGCCTGACCGGACGTGCCGACGACCAGATCGCCCTGGTGCGCGAGTACGCGCAGCAGCAGGGCATGTGGCGCCACGATGGCGCCGCGGATCCGGCATACACGGATGTGCTGCACCTGGATCTTGCCTCGGTGCAGCCATCGCTTGCGGGTCCGAAGCGGCCGCAGGACCGGGTCCGGCTTGCCGATATGAAGGCGGCCTACCGGGATGCATTCGAGCGGGACCAGGACAAGTGGCCCTCAGGCGGCCCGGCGCGGGTGAAAGACGAGGCGGCGCAGTACGAACTGAAGAACGGAGCCGTCGTGATCGCGGCCATCACGTCCTGCACCAACACTTCGAACCCGGCCGTGATGATGGCGGCCGGACTGGTGGCGCGCAATGCGCGCGAGCGCGGCCTCTCGGTCCCGCCCTGGGTGAAGACCTCGCTCGCGCCCGGGTCCAAGGTCGTGACGGATTACCTGACGCGCTCGCAACTGCTGGACGATCTCGAAGCGCTCGGCTTTCATGTCGTCGGTTACGGCTGCACGACCTGCATCGGCAACTCGGGACCGCTGCGCGAGCCGGTGTCCGCGGCGATCGCCGACAATCGCCTGTCGGTGGCGTCGGTTCTGTCCGGAAACCGTAACTTCGAAGGCCGGGTTCACCAGGAAGTGCGGATGAACTTCCTCGCGTCGCCACCGCTGGTGGTCGCTTTTGCGCTCGCTGGCACCGTGGATATCGACCTGACCACCGATCCGATCGGCAACGACCGTTCGGGCAAGCCGGTTTACCTGCGCGACATCTGGCCTGCGGGCAGCGAGATCCAGCAGCAGGTGGCCAACTGCGTGTCGGTCGATATGTTCTCGAAAACTTACAAGGACGTGTTCCGTGGCAACGAGCGCTGGCGCGGCATCACCGTGCCGATGACCAAGACTTATACCTGGGACGGCGACAGCACGTACATCCAGAATCCGCCCTACTTCTCGGGCATGGGCAAGGCGGCACCAGGCCTGCCGACCGTGCTCGGAGCCCGCTGTCTCGCTCTCTTCGGCGATTCGATCACGACGGACCACATTTCACCTGCGGGCGCGATCCGCAAGGACTCGCCGGCCGGTCTGTACCTGCAGCGGCAGGGCGTCGTTCCGGCGGACTTTAACAGCTACGGTTCGCGCCGTGGCAATCACGAAGTGATGATGCGCGGCACGTTTGCCAATCCACGCATCAAGAATCTGATGGTGCCGGGAGTCGAAGGCGGCGTGACACGCTATCAACCGGACGGCGAGCAGCTGAGCATCTACGACGCGGCGATGAAATATATCGCGGCTGGCGTGCCGTTGGTCGTGATCGCCGGCAAGGAATATGGCACAGGGTCATCCCGCGACTGGGCGGCAAAAGGCACGACATTGCTCGGCGTCCGGGCGGTCATCGCTGAAACATTCGAGCGCATCCACCGCGCGAACCTGGTCGGCATGGGCGTTTATCCGCTGACTTTCGAGAACGGGCAGAATGC
>JALYJS010000212.1 GCA_030799345.1 Pseudomonadota bacterium
GAGGCTGCGTCGAAGCTTCACGTTGCCCGGGTCGGCCGCTACCAGGGCTTCACGCACGCCCAGCGCCTTGCGATGGCTTTCCAGCGCCCCGGCGGTATCGCCGGTGTCCTCCAACGCCAGGCCGAGCAAATTGTACGTGTCTCCCAGGTTCTGCCGGATCTCCAGATTCTCGGGCTGACCGGCGGCAAGCTGCGTATAAACCGCGAGCCCTTTGCGCAGATAATCCCGGCCGCGTGCGGCCTCGCTCGTCTCGATCAGCTGCACCCCGATCTTGCGGTAACTGGCGGCGAGGTCGCGGCGATTCTGCAGGTCCGCTGGCGCGGCGGCCATCAGCGCTTCGCGTATATGCAGTGCCTTGATGTAGCTTTCCGTGGCGCCGGTCGGATCGCCAAGATTCGCGGCAGTGTAATTCTCGCCACGCACGTCGCCGACCCGGTCATACGCGGCGGCAAGTTCCCGCTGGAGCTCCGGGTCATCGCCGGCTTCTTTCGCGAGGCTGTCGAGGTACGCAAGACCATCCTTCACCAGCCGCTCACGAATCGTCGTGGCGCCCGACAGATCCTTGATCGCGTCGTGATAGTCGAATATGACCCAGCGGGCGAGCTGACGCACTTCATTGAACCGGTGCTCGGCCCGCGACATCTGTGCCATGGCTAGCGCTTCCTGCGTACGAGCGCGGTGCGCCTGCCAGCTCGTAGCCACGATTCCACCGACGAGGCTTAGGCCAACCAGCGCCGCCGCTATTGACGTGGCGGTATTGCGCCGTATGAACTTGCCGGCGCGGTACGCGAGCGTGTCGCGGCGCGCCAGCACCGGAAGCGCTTCGAGATGACGGCGTATGTCCTCGGAAAACTGTTCGACGGTCGTATAGCGGCGCTCGGGTTCCTTGCGCATCGCCATCAACACGATATTGTCGAGGTCGCCACGCAGTCGCCGGCTGATCGTCGCGTCGACCACGGTACTCGGTCTTTGCGCCGCTGTTTCGCCCACTGCTCGCGCGAGATCCGCGGACGACTGGACGTTCAGGCGATATGGCAATTTTCCGGTGAGCAGTCGGTACAGCACGACGCCGAGCGAATACACGTCGCTTGCCGTGGTCACGGGTTCGCCGCGCAGATGCTCGGGGCTCGCGTACTCCGGCGTCATCGCGCGCTGCTCGAGCATCGTGACGGAAAGCTCAGCCGCTCCGGCAGGTTGCAGTAGCCGAGCAATGCCGAAGTCGAGCAGCTTCGGCAAGCCGTCGCTCCCGACCAGGATGTTCGACGGCTTCAGGTCGCGATGAATGACGGCATGGCGATGCGCATAGGAAACCGCGGCACACACCAGGCGAAACAGCTCCAGTCGCTGCGGAATCGACAGCGCGCGCTGGTCGCAGTACTCGTCAATCCTCACTCCCTCGACGTATTCCATGACGAAGTACGGCAGTCCGTCCGCCGTGGTGTCACCGTCCAGCAATCGCGCGATGTTCGGGTGATCGAAACCCGCCAGGATCTGCCGCTCGTTGCGGAAACGGCGCAGCATGGTTTCCGTATCCATGCCGCGCTTGATCAGCTTGATGGCGACATTCTTCTCGTACTGCCGGTCGGCGCGACGGGCGAGATAGACCGCGCCCATGCCGCCGCTGCCGATGCGCTGCACGATCTCGTAATGGCCGATTGCCTGGCCAAGCAGGCGGTCGGGCTCCTGGTCTTCAAACAGCTTTTCGTCGAGCGTGGCGAGCGGCTTCGCGATGAATCGTCCGGCCGTCTCATGCGCAGCCAGGAGCGCTTCCACCTCCTGCTGCAGGGATTGGTCGCCCGCGCATTCTGCGATCAGCACCTGATGCCGCTGCGCCGGATCGGCATCGAGCACGGCATGGAAAATCGCCTCGACCGCCTGCAGCCGAGCGGGATCCACGGTCAACCCGCCTTGCTGAGTTCCGCGTACAACCATGCACGCGAGAATGTCCAGTCGCGCCGCACGGTCACGATCGAGATATTCAACGCCTCGGCAATCTCCTCCTGCTTGAGGCCGCCGAAGTAGCTGAGCTCGACGACGTTCGCCTTACGCGCATCGAGGACCGCGAGTTTTTCCAGCGCCTCGTTGAGGTCGAGGATCTCGCGCGGGTGCTCCGGCGCCAGCACGGCCGCTTCGTCCAGCTCCACAGCCTTGACGCCCGCGCCCCGCTTGTGGCGCAGCGTGGCCTTCGCGTGGTCAATGAGAATCTGGCGCATCGCCTTGGCGGCCACCGCCAGGAAGTGCGAGCGATTCGCGAAGTTCGGCTGCGCCTGGCCGGCGAGGCGCAGGTAGGCCTCATTCACCAGCGCCGTCGTCTGCAGCGTGTGATCGGCCCGCTGGCCCGACATGTAACGATGAGCGAGACGCCGCAACTCCTCGTAGACGAGGCGCGTGAGTTCTTCGAGCGCCGCCGGGTCGCCCTGGCTCCAGGCCGCCAGCAGGCGGGTCACTTCCGGCGGGCCTGGGCTCCCCTTCATGTCGCCTGGCACGAGTA
>JALYJS010000213.1 GCA_030799345.1 Pseudomonadota bacterium
CTCCGACGAAGAACGCGGCCAGGGATTCCTTCTCGAGGTAGGGCTTGAGCGCGGCCCACGGCCCGCTCACAGCTCGTAATCCATCGTCAGCGGAGCGTGGTCGGAAAACCAGGTGTCTCGGTAGATGGACGCCCGGCGCGCGCGGCCCCTGAGCGACTTGCTCGCGATCTGGTAGTCGATGCGCCAGCCCACGTTTTTCGCACGCGCCTGGCCGCGGTTAGACCACCAGGTGTACTGCTCCGGCCGCGGATCCACCTCGCGGAACGTGTCGACCCAGCCGAGTTCGCCGAACACCCGGTCGAGCCAGGCACGTTCGTCCGGCAGGAACCCGGAATTTTTCCGGTTGGCGCGCCAGTTCTTAAGGTCGATCTCGCGATGCGCGATGTTGATGTCCCCGCACAATACATAGTCGCGGTCGCGGCGGTTGAGCTTGCGCAGGTACGGCAGGAACGCCTCGAGGAAACGATATTTCGATGCCTGGCGCTCCGGGCCCGCCGAACCGGACGGCAGGTACAGTGACACGACCGACAGCCGCCCGAAACGGAATTCTAGGTATCGGCCTTCGCGGTCGAACTCCGGGACCCCGAAGCCCGCGATGACGCGGTCAGGCTTGTGCTTCGAATAGATTGCGACGCCGCTGTAGCCCTTGCGCTCGGCGTCGAAATACCGGCAGTGGAAACCGGTCGGCTTGAAGCAGATGTCGGCGAGCTGGTGCTCCTGCGCCTTGGTCTCCTGCAGGCAGACGACGTCCGCGTCCTGCAATGGCAGCCACTTGAACAGCCCCTTGCTGGCCGCCGACCGGATACCGTTGCAGTTGAACGTGATGATGCGCATGCTGGACCCGCGGCCGTGCCGCCATGATACGCATAGACGCGGAATCTGCATGCGGGCCTACCAGAAAGAGTTCATCGAGCTGATCCTCGCGAAGCAGGTGCTTCGCTTCGGCGAGTTCACGCTGAAATCGGGCCGCACGAGTCCTTACTTCTTCAATGTCGGCATGATCAGCGACGGCGAATCCTTAGGCGTACTCGGCGACTGTTATGCCGAGGCGATCCTCGGCGCATCGGTCGGCTTCGACATGCTGTTCGGCCCCGCCTACAAGGGCATTCCGCTCGCGACCGCGGCCGCCATTGCGCTCGCGACGCGGCATGGCCGCAATGTTCCCATCGCCTTCAACCGCAAGGAGGCGAAGACCCATGGCGAAGGCGGCAGCCTGATCGGGGCGCCGCTCGCGGGGCGCGTGCTGATCGTGGACGACGTGATTACGGCAGGCACGGCGGTGCGCGAGTCGATCGACCTGATCCAGGGCGCCGGGGCTACCCTGGCCGGCGTCGTGCTGGCGCTCGACCGCCAGGAGCGCGGTCAGGGCCCCAGGTCCGCCGTCCAGGAGGTTCAGTCGACGTTCAGCGTCCCGGTGATAACAATTAGCACGCTGGATGACCTGATTTCGCACCTGGAAGGCGCCGGCGACGGACCCGCGCTGGCGGCCCTCAGAAACCATCGTCTGCATTACGGTGTCGACAGCGAAGCGTGATGCAGTTACGTCTGCGGCCCCACGGCCCGGCGGACAATGATTCGACAGAGGTACTACAAGATGAATGCCTGGTTGCCGAGAATCCTGGTGCCTGCCCTGCTGCTGACGCTGGCCGCGGGCATGGCCGATGCGCAGTCCCAGAAGGGCCAGAAGGTCTATCGCTGGGTAGACAAGAATGGCCAGGTCCATTACGGCGACAGCATCCCCGTGGAGTATGCGGATCAGGACCGTGATGTCCTGAACCGGCAGGGCGTGACGGTCGGGCGCGAGCAAGGACAACTCACGGCAGAAGAAGCCGCCGCCAAGGTGGCCGCGGACAAGGCCGCGCGCGAGGAGCAGAAACGCAGGCTGCGCGATCGCGTGCTGCTGCAGACCTACCAGTCGGTGGAGGAACTGGAGGTGCTGCGCGACAACCGGCTTGAGCTGGTCGACTCACAGTTGACGATCCAGGAGCAGTCGCTCGCGAACCTGCGCGCGCAATATGCCCTCATCAATAAACATGCGGCCCGCTATGCGCCCGTCAATACGAAGCCGGACGCGGCGCCGTTGCCCCCGGAACTCGCAAACGACATCAAGCGGGCGGCGAGCGATATCGCCACCCAGGAAGACAATCTGCAGAAGCGTCGTGATGAGCGCGAGAACATCCGCCTGACTTTCGAGGCGGACATCAAGCGCTTCGGGGAACTGCGCGCGGTCGTGCCGCGCTAGCGATCCGCTCAGCCCCGGCCCGAACTGCCGAAGCCCCCCGCGCCGCGCTGTGTCGCCTCGAAATCGGCGACAACCTCGAACTCCACCTGCACCACGGGCACGACGATCATCTGCGCGATGCGATCGCCGGGCTCGATGGTGAAGGGATGGTCGCCGCGATTCCAGACCGAGACCATCACCTGGCCCTGGTAATCCGAATCGATCAATCCGACCAGGTTGCCGAGCACGATGCCGTGCCGGTGTCCCAGCCCCGAGCGCGGCAGCAGCACGGCCGCCAGGCCCGGATCGTCGAGATGGATCGCGATACCGGTCGGCACGAGGTGGGTCTGACCCGGTTCCAGCAGTAGAGGTGCATCGAGGCAGGCCCGCAGATCGAGCCCGGCCGATCCGGCGGTGGCGCGTTCCGGCAACGGGATGTCGTGGCCGACCCGTGGATCCAGGATGCGCACCTGCAGTTTCCTCATGTGCCGATTATCCCTTTACTGGCGCGATTTGCGACCCGCGGCATGCCTTCGATCTCCGCAGACTGGCGGCCGGAGGAACAGATGCACATCCGCGACTGGCCGGCGGGCGAACGCCCGCGCGAAAAGCTGCTGCAGCTCGGTTCCGGCGCGCTGTCGGAGGCCGAACTGCTGGCGATCTGGCTGCGTCACGGGACGAGCGGGCGCAATGCGCTCGACGTGGCGCGCTCGCTACTCGCCCATTTCGGATCGTTGCGCAGCGTCCTGACCGCCGAACGCAATGCGCTGTGCGGCCAGTTGGGCGTCGGACCGGCGCGCTGGGCCGAGTTGCAGGCCGCGCTCGAAATCGTGCGCCGCCATCATCTCGAGCGGCTTCAGGCGGGGCCGGTGCTCGGCAGTCCGCGAGCCGCGCGCGACTACCTGATCGCGCGGCTTCGGGACCTGCAGCACGAGGTCTTCTGCTGCCTGTTCCTCGACAGCCGTCACCGTCTGACGAGCTGCGAAGAGCTTTTCCGCGGCACCATCGACGGTGCCAGCGTTCATCCGCGCGAAGTCGTCAAGCGGGCGCTCGCCCGGAACGCGACCGCCGTGATCCTGGCCCATAACCACCCATCGGGGATCGCGGAACCGAGCCAGGCGGATGAAATCATCACCACCCGGCTCCGGGACGCCTTGGCCCTGGTAGAGATCCGGCTGCTGGATCACCTGATCATCGGCGACGGCCATTGCACGTCGCTCGCTGAAAAAGGCCTGATCTGAGGGGCAAGACGCTGATTTGACTGCCGATATGGGGGCTGGTCTAATACGCGGCTCATTTGGAGTCAGCCCCATGTCGCGAGTCTGCCAGGTCACGGGAAAACGCCCGCGGAGCGGAAACAAGGTTTCCCACTCGAACATCAAGAAGCGTCGCCGCTTCCTGCCGAACCTGCACACGCAGCGCTTCTGGCTGGAAAGCGAAGGCCGCTGGGTATCGCTCAAGCTGTCGACCCGCGGACTGCGCACCATCGAAAAGCGCGGCCTCGAAACCGTGGTCAAGGAACTGCGCGCCGCCGGCACGCGCGTCTGAGGTAAGCCATGCGCGACAAAATCAAGCTCGTTTCTTCGGCCGGCACCGGTCATTTCTATACGACGACCAAGAACAAGCGGCTGCATCCCGAAAAGATGGAGCTCAGCAAGTTCGACCCGGTCGTGCGCAAGCACGTGAAGTACAAGGAAGCCAAGATCAAGTAGGCCACGGGCCTCTGCTCGGCTACACTCCCCCGCATTCCGCGCAGCCGGATCGTCC
>JALYJS010000231.1 GCA_030799345.1 Pseudomonadota bacterium
CACTCGTAGTGGGCGAGTTCATCGAGAAATGCCGGTTCGTCTTCCGCGCGCGTTTTGCGCGCGCGCAACCAGTCCGCAAACTCGCGCGGCAATTCCAGGAAATAGGGCGTATGGGCCTGATGGCCCGCGTAGAAATCGCGGACCAGCCGTCGCCAGCGGTCCATGCCCAGGATGCGGCGCGCGACCGGAAACGCACCGCCCAGCAGGTCCACGAGATTGTTGAAGAACAGTTCGCGGTAGATCGCCATGCGCCGCGGCTCGATGTCCGCGGGTGCGGGCACGCGATCCGGATCGCGCAGATGCGCGGCGAACGCTCGTTGCTGTTCGGCGAGATTCATGGGTCAGGTGCCCATGGCGGCGCGCGGGGTCTGCTGATGCTGATGCGCCTGTTGCTGTCGCGCGCGTACGTCGGCGACCTCGCGCACGAGTTCCGGGAGCGGCGGAAAATTGAAGTCGCGTTCGAGTAGCGTCGGCACGGGTCCAAGCAGCGCAAAGGCCTCGTCCAGCAAGGACCAGACGTCGGGGCAGACCGCGGCGCCGTGCGTATCGACGCGCAGGTCGGGTGCCTCGACGTAGTGGCCGGCCACGTGGAAGTAACAGACGCGCGACGCGGGCAGCGCGTGCAGGAACTGGCGCGCGTCGTAGCCATGGTTGATCGCGTTGACGAAGATGTTGTTGACGTCGAGCAGCAGCCCGCAATCCGCCTCGTCGAGCACGGCCCGCAGGAACTCGATCTCCGTCATGCGTGGGCCGGGCGCCGCATAGTACGAGACGTTTTCGACGGCGATCGGCCGCTCCAGGATTTCCTGCGCGCGCCGGATACGCGCGGCGACCCAGCGCACCGCCTCGTCCGTGAACGGGATCGGCATCAGGTCGTACAGGTGCCCGTCGTCCGAACAGTAGCTCAGGTGCTCGGTGTAGGCACGGATGTTGTGCCGGTCGAGGAACTCACGGATGTCGCGCAGCAGGCTCTCATCGAGGGGCGCCGGTCCGCCGAGCGACAGCGACAGGCCGTGGGCGACGAAAGGATGCCGCTCGGTGAAATGCCGGAGTTCGCGCGCCAGCGTGCCGCCTGCGTGAACCCAGTTCTCGGGCGCCAGCTCGAAGAAATCGATGCCCGCTGCGCCGGATTGGCGCAGTTCCGGCATGAGCGCGCGGCGAAAGCCGAGCCCCGCGCCGGCGACCGGATGTTGACTGGAATCGACGACAGGCAAGCAGATGACCTCCATCGAAAGGACCGGCCCGGTCAGCGCGATATTACCGCTCCGTGGGCGTTTTCTCGCGGTACAGGCAGAGATCCGCGATCGGGCAGCGCGGGCACAACGGGCGCCGCGCCTTGCAGACATAGCGGCCATGCAGGATGAGCCAGTGGTGCGCGTCCTGGCGGAATTCGACCGGCACGGCTGCAATCAGCCGGTCCTCGACCGCGCGCACCGTACCGCCGGGCGCGAGCCCGGTGCGATTCGCGACGCGGAAGATGTGTGTATCCACGGCGATGGTCGGCTCGCCGAACGCGGTGTTGAGCACGACATTCGCCGTTTTGCGCCCGACCCCGGGCAGCGCCTCCAGGGCGGCACGCTCGCGCGGAACCTCGCCGCCGTGGCGCTCGAGAAGCATGCGCGTCGCGGCGATCACATGCTTTGCCTTCATGCGCCACAGGCCGATGGTGCGGATGTGGGCAGCAAGTCCGCGCTCGCCGAGCGCAAGCATCGCGGCCGGTGTGCCGGCGACGCGAAACAGCGGGCCGGTCGCGAGGTTGACGCTGCGATCGGTCGCCTGCGCCGACAGGATGACGGACACGAGTAGCTGGTAGGGCGATTGCCAGGTGAGCTCGGTCGCGGGCCGCGGGTTGGCGGCGCGCAGCCGTTCGAACAACCGGCGGCGCGCGGCGGCTCCGAGGACACGCTCAGACTGGCGCTGCGCCATCGTTGCCGAGGCTTGCACTCAGGCTGAGCCGGCGGCGTTCCTCATCGCGCGCCAGGCGGGCACACCGCGCGTCGTGCAGCCGGCGGAAGCGGGCGGCCTCCGCCTCGGCAATCGCAGCGGACGGCGCCGGCGACAGGTGGATGCAATCGACCGGACAGAGGGGCAAGCACAGTTCGCAACCGCTGCAGTCTGCGGCAATGACTGTGTGCATGCGCTTGCGTGCACCGATGATCGCATCGGTCGGGCAGTCGTCGAGGCAGCGTGCGCAGCCGATGCAGGCGGCTTCGTCGATCCAGGCGAGCTGTCTCGGCTGTTCGCGGCCACAATCGGGATCGAGCGGCAGCGCCGGCCGACGCAGGAGCAGGGCAAGCCGATCGATGACCGCGCTGCCACCGGGCGGGCAGCGGTTGAGTTCGGTCGCGCCCGTGGCCAGCGCCTGCGCATAGGGCTGGCAGCCGTCGAATCCACAGCGGCGGCACTGGGTCTGCGGCAGCAACGCATCAATGCGCGCGGCGAGCCCGGCGGGATCGGCGGACATCGCGGCGCTCAGCTGACCTTCATTCCCGCGACTGCGCCCGCATCGGGTCCGATCAGGAACAGTCCGTCGTCGCCCGAAGCCGCGAGCACCATGCCCTCCGAGACGCCGAAGCGAAGCTTCCGCGGCTTCATGTTGGCCACGACGACAACGTGTCGGCCGACGATGCGCTCCGGCTCGTAGGCGGCGCGTATGCCCGCAAACACCGTGCGGCGGTCGTCGCCGAGATCGACCGTCAGGCGCAGCAGTCGGTCCGCGCCTTCGACGAGTTCGGCCGACTCGATCCGCGCGACGCGCAGGTCGAGGCGCCCGAACTCCGCGGCGTCGATTTCGGCCGGCCGTTCCGGCGTGGCCGGCGGTTTGCTGTCGTTCATCGGCGTCTCCACGAGTTTTTTCACGGCCGCCGGGTCTACGCGCAGCGCGAGCGGCTGGTATTCCGCGATCGGCGTGCCGACCAGCGGCGATTCGATGTCGCTCCAGCGCGTGACCGGCGCACCGAGAAAGGCCTCGGCGCGCTCGGCGATCCCCGGCAGCACGGGTTTCAGGTAGACCATCAGAACCCGGAACAGGTTGATTCCCTGCGTGCAGACTTCCTGCACTTCGCCGGCCCGCGCCGGATCCTTCGCCGCGAGCCAGGGCTTGTGCCGGTCGATGTACAGATTCGCGCGATCTGCGAGGGCCATGATCTCGCGCACCGCGGCGGAGTATTCCAGCGCCTCCCACGCTGCCGCAATCGCGGCGCCCGCTTCGACGAATTCGCGATAGAGCGCGGGATCGGGCAGGGTTTTCGCCAGGCGCCCGCCATGGCCGCGGTGGATGAAACTCGCGCAGCGGCTCGCGATGTTGACCAGTTTGCCGACGAGTTCCGCGTTGATGCGGGTCGCGAACTCGTCCAGGTTCAGGTCGATGTCGTCGAGTCCGGCGCCGAGCTTTGCCGCCAGGAAATAACGGAAATAGTCGGGCGGCAACACCTCCAGGTACTGGCCGGCCGTCAGGAAAGTGCCGCGCGACTTCGACATCTTCTCGCCATTGACCGTCAGGAAGCCGTGCGCGTGCACGGCGGTCGGCTTGCGGAAGCCCGCACCTTCGAGCGTCGCCGGCCAGAACAGCGTATGGAAATAAAGTATGTCCTTGCCGATGAAGTGGTGGAGTTCGGCAGTCGAATCCGGCTTCCAGAAATCGTCGAAGACGAGGTCCGTGC
>JALYJS010000252.1 GCA_030799345.1 Pseudomonadota bacterium
CTCGGGGCCGATGAACGGGATCGTGAGCTCGGTGACGTAGTCATCGTTCATCGCCCAGAGCGGCTGGAAGTTCGCGATGACGCCGAGCGCCTTGAAGCGCGGGATGTCCGCCTTGTCGATCAGCTCGAGATGCGAGATATGGTGGCGGTGACCGAGGTCGCCGTTCGCCGTTCGTGCCGCCTCGACCGCGTCGAGCGACTGGCGGATCGCCGCATCGCCGATGGCGTGGAAGTGCACCTGAAAGCCTTCCGCATCGAGCTTCGTGACGGCCTCCTTGAGCTTTTCCGGCTCCACCATCGGGATGCCCTTGGTCTGGTCGGGAACCAGGTACGGTTCGAGCATTGCCGCGGTGTAATTCTCCATCACGCCGTCCTGCATGATCTTGACGGTGCGGGCGTCGATGTGGCCTTTGGTGAACTCCGCGCGCAGGCGCTTGATGTCCTCGATCTGCTCGAGTCCCTTGTCGCGTTCCCACCAGATCGAGCCCACGACGTGCAGTGACAGCTCTCCGCCGTCATCCAGACTGCGGTAGGTGCCGAGGTCCTCTTCGTTGACCGACGCATCCTGCACGGCGGTGATGCCGAGCGCGTTCAGGTACTTCACTGCGTAGCGGAGCCCGTCCGCGCGCTTGGTGTCGCTGACCGGCGGTATCTTCGCGGCGACCAGGCTGCTGGCTCCTTCCTGGAGGCTGCCGACCGCGGCACGGGTTTTCGGGTCGCGATCAATGCGCCCGTCCGGCGGATCCGGCGTCTCGTTCGTGATGCCGGCGATCTCGAGCGCTTTGCTGTTGGCCCAGGTCGTATGGCCATCCTGGCTGTACAGGAATACGGGGCGGTCGGAAACGACCGCGTCGATCAGCTCACGGCGCGCGAGCGCGCCTGGCCCGAAGGCCGCCATGGACCAGCCGCCGCCGGTAATCCAGGGCTCATCGGGATGCTCATCGGCATATTTCTTGATGGCCGCGATGTAGGCATCCACGTTCTCGAGGCCGTTCAGGTTGCAGGCATTTGCCTCGACACCCGCCGAGATCGGGTGCACGTGCACATCCTGGAATCCCGGCACGACCATGCGGCCTTTCAGGTCGACCACTTTGGTGTCGTCGCCGATGAAGTCTTTCGCGTCCGCGCTGGAGCCGACGAAAACGATGCGCCCGTCCTTTATCGCAACCGCTTCGGCCCAGCTGCGGTCGGCATCGACGGTGTAGATCCGGCCGCCCGTCAGCGCGACATCGGCAGCCTTTTCCTTGTCGACGCCGCCGCATCCGGCGAGTGCAATCGCAATCAGAATCGCAATTTTCATCTTCACTGAAAATCCCTCGGTATGTTTCGGTTCCAGGTTTTTTCGCGCAGCGTCGTGCCGTTTTCCGACAGCCGTCTCCGGTAACTGTAATGGAAATTCTCGCGGTCGCTGGAGAAGGTCAATTCGGCGTCCCAGACCAGCTTGCGACCGGGCAGCTCGACTTCGAGCCGGTGCGTGCCCAGCACCTCGGCGTCCGCCGGTGCGCTGTCGTTGATCTCATAGCGGATTGTCTCGAAGCTGCGCTCGATGCCCCAGGGATAACGCGTTCCCGATCCGTTCGTGGCCTTTGCGACGACCGTGCCCGTTGCCGGGTTCCGGTCCACCGAGGAAATCTCGCCGTATCCGGAAGTCGTGCCTGAATCGAGCGACTCGACACCCGCGAAAACCGGATCCTCGGCCGGCGGCAGGAATTCAGGCACTGGCCGTTCTTCAAATGGCACGACCGGGAGCCGGAGGCTCGAACCGGCAAGGCGGAGTTCGGTCGTCGTCGGCTCGGGCGTCGGCCACAGCATCGGCCATAGGGCGTTGTTGACCGCCAGCCGGATGCGATGGCCCTTCGGGAACACCCACGACGTGAAGTGCATCTCGACATCGAGTTCGAAGGGTTCGCCGGGCACGATCGCTTTGGGCTCACGGGCCGACTCGCGATGGTTGCCGTTCATCGCGGCGCCGGTCACCTGCGTCACCGTGCCGTCCGGCGCGACGTCGGACAGGCGTGCGATCCAGTTGGCGCGCGTCGCGTCAGCCGCGACCGACAGCAGCGCGCGCGGAAAGCCGAGGATCTCGAGATCCTCCTCGAGCGGCGCGCTGTCATAGACGAGGCTGAAAGCATCGGTGCCGCGCTGGTCGTGTGCGACGTCGCCCCACCACATGACGGGTCCGCCGGCCTCGTATCCGACGGAGGGCAGGTAACGCAGCCGATGCGTCGCCTCCGCGGGCCGAGCGGCGGCCAGCGTGTGATTGGCCTGGGGATAGAAAATGCGATCGCGGATGCGAGCGATCGGCCAACCGTCCTCATAGCGCCATTGCCCCGGCGCGTTCGCGAGATGCGGACCCGGGGGATGCCAGTTGCGCACGAAGACCGCGAAACGCGGTTCGTCGAGGATGCCGGTCTCTGCCCCCTTGAGGAACTGGTCGAACCAGCGCACGGCTTCGTGACGCCACTCCATGCCGGGGCCGGGGTAGGGCTGGTGCGGCCAGGTGTGATGCCAGGCACCCATGATCGCTTTCACCGGCGCGTTCTTCACGTGCTCGAGCATGCGCGCGACGCTGTCGCGATAGCCATCGTACCAGCCGCCGATGTGCAGCGTCGGGATGCGGATGTCGTCGTAGCGGTCGCGCACCGAAGCGCGATCCCAGAATGTGCCATCCCGCTGCCGTGTCTTATAGGTAAGCATCCAGGGCTCGGTGTCGAACCGGTTCCGGAAGTTGTCGTCGTCGATGACGTAGGCCGGCGCTCCCGGGCGCGTGTTATCGAGATCCATGCTCATTTCCCAGGAATCGAGATGCATGATCCCGTCCATGT
>JALYJS010000256.1 GCA_030799345.1 Pseudomonadota bacterium
CCCTCGGGCGCCTGTACCTTCAGAGCAGCGAATATGCCGAAGCCCATCAGTGGCTTGGCAAGGCAATCGACCTCTCCATGAGCAAGGGAGAGACGCCGAAGGAAGCCTGGTTCCAGCTTCGGGATCGTGCATTTGTCGAGACCAAGGACAACGCCGGGCGGCTCGCCAACCTCGAGTCGCTGGTAAGTTACTACCCGAACAAGGACTACTACAGCCGCATCGTCGCGATCTACCAGAGTGAATCGAAGGACGACCGCACCGTTATGTTGAACGCATACCGGCTTGCAGTTACCGATCCGCTGGGCGGTCTGTCGACGGTTGGCGGTTACCTGAATTATGCGGATACTGCGCTTGCCGGCGGCAGCCCGGGCGAAGCGCAGCGCGCGCTCGAGCGCGGCATGAAGGAAGGCATCGTGCCGAACGCGGGCACGAACCAGGCGGCGCTTCAGGAAGCCAAGGCTGCGGTGGCGGCGGACAAGAAATCGCTGCCTGCCGAAGCTGCGGCCGCCGAAAAGAATCCGAAAGGGGAAGTCGGCGTGAAGGTCGGCCTCGGTTTTTACAGTACCGGCGACTATGAACAGGCCGCCGCCATGACGCAGAAAGGCATCGCCAAAGGCGGTGTGGAGCGGCTCGACGACGCCAATCTGCAGCTGGGAGCGGCGCTGGTCGAGCTGGGCCGTTCCGAAGAAGCGCGGGCGGCGTTTGATGCCGCTGCCGCTGCCGCGCCGGCCGGAAGCGTGATGGCCCGGATTGCTAAATTGTGGCTGGCGCGAGTCGCGCGGCCGGCGGCAGCGCCGGCGCCTGCGACCGGCGGCTGATCGAGGAGAATCAAGATGACGACGACCACACCGAGATTTCGTGCCAGTGCTTTGGCCGCCCTGCTGGCATTGCCACTTGCGGGCGTGGCAGTCCTGACGGTATCGACCGACGCGGTTGCCCAGGCTGCGCAGTCCCAGGGCGGCTGGCGCAAGGACGTGGCCGACAAGGCCCAGGCCGCCAAGACGGCCGGCGAGAGTAGGAACTTTGCCGAGGCGATCAGGGTACTCAAGGAAGCCAAGGCCAAGGCGCCGCTGTCGCCACAGGAGGAGCAGGGCATCAATGAACTGCTCATCTGGGCCGCGAGCAGCGCCAAGGACCACCGCCTGGTCATCCAGACCGTGGATGAGCGTATTGCGACCGGCCGTGTCACCGGCGCCGATCTGCAGCGTAAGCTCCGGCTCAAGGCCACGACGCATTACAACCTCAAGGAGTACCGGGAGGCAGCCGCGACCCTTGAGAAGGTTGGGACCCTGAATACCGATGACCTGATCCTGCTCGCCAACAGCCAGATGGCGCTCAGGAGTTATGGTCCTGCTACGGCGACCCTCGAGCGGGCCGTTACTGCCGCCGACAAGGCGAACAAGCCGGCGGCGGTCAAGTCGAAGCTCCTGCTCGCGCTGCACAAGGCCTACCAGGAAACCGGCAACGACGCGAAACGCATGCAGACGCTGCATCGCCTGATCGTCACCGCGCCCAGCAAGGATTCCTTCAAATGGGTCGCCAGCGCATACGAAGTGCAGTCCAACCGTGACCCGGTGGTAATGATCAATATCTACCGGCTGGGTGCCGCGCGGAACCTGCTGTCGCCGGAGCACTACGCCCGATACGCGGAAACGGCGCTCGACGTGTCTAGCCCGGGTGAGGCGGCCGCGATGCTGGAGAAGGGCATGGCGAGCGGCGCAATCAAGAAGGACGACCGCAACAACCGGCTGCTGGCGGACGCCAAGGCGCAGGTTGCGCGCGTCAAGGCGGCGCTGCCCCAGCAGGAAGTGGAAGCCAAGGCCATCCAGGCGGGAGAGCCGGAAGCCAAGGTCGCGATCGGCTATTTCACGCTGCGTAATTTCGCCAAGGCCAGCGAGGCGGCGAAGCGCGGCGTGGAGAAGGGCAAGCTGCGCCGCGCCGACGACCTGCACATGCTGCTCGGCGTCGCGCTGGTCGAGACGAAAAAGTCCGCCGAGGCGCGGAACGCATTCAAGGCGGCTGGCGCTGCGAATGCAAAGGTCCGCGGCGTGGCAGACCTCTGGTCCAGCATGGCGGGTTGATGGCCGTATAATCCGGCGGGATGATCCCCGTCCGGAAAATCGGCATCGTCGAAGTCGGGCCGCGTGACGGCCTGCAGAACGAAGCCACCGAGGTCCCGACCGAGGTCAAGATCGAGTTCGTCCGCCGGGCGGTCGATGCCGGCCTGCAGCGGATCGAGGTCGCGAGTTTCGTCAATCCCAGGCGCGTGCCACAGATGGCCGATGCCGAGGCCGTGCTGAAGGCGTTGCCGCGCCGGGCCGGCGTCCGTTATATCGGACTCGTGTTGAACCGTGCCGGCTTCGATCGCGCCGCGGCTGCCGGCTGCGCCGAGATCGGCATGGTCGTATTCACCACCGATGCATTCAATCGCCGCAACCAGGGCGTCGACAGCGCCCAGTCGATTCGCGTCTGGCGCGAGATCGCGGCCGCGGCACACGCTGCCGGCATTCGCGCCCAGGTGACCATTTCCGCCGCTTTCGGCTGCCCCTTCGAGGGTGAAGTCGTCCCGTCACGGGTGGTCGAGATCGCGCGCGAGGTCGCGGAGGGAGCTCCCTTCGAAATCGCGATCGCCGATACGATCGGCGTCGGCGTGCCGGGCCAGGTCAGCGAGCTATTCGGCCTGGTCAGCCAGGCGCTTCCCGGGATGAGCCTGCGCGGCCATTTTCACAACACGCGCAATACCGGACTTGCGAATGCCTATGCGGCCGTCCTCGCCGGGGCGGAAACGCTCGATGCCAGCCTCGGCGGGCTCGGCGGCTGCCCGTTCGCGCCCGCCGCGACCGGAAACATACCGACCGAGGACCTGCTGTACATGCTCGGGCGCATGAATCTCGACACCGGCGTCGATCTCGAGCGTGCGATCGAAACCGCGCGCTGGGTCGAGCAGCAGGTCGGGCACACGGTGCCGGGCATGCTGGTCAAGGCCGGCTCTTTCCCGAAACAAACCATGGAGACCACATCATGACCATCAAGTCTGGCGACCGGATTCCCGAGGGCAAACTCAAGCAGATGGGCCCTGACGGTCCGATGAACGTGACCGCGGGCGAGCTGCTGGGCAAAGGTCGCGTCGTACTGTTTTCGGTACCGGGCGCATTCACGCCGACCTGCGATGCCAAGCATCTGCCCGGGTTCATTGAAAAAGCGTCCGTCCTGCGGGACAAGGGTGTGGACCGGATCGTGTGCCTCGCAGTCAATGACGTGTTCGTCATGAATGCCTGGGGCAAGTCGGCGGGATCGGGCGACAAGGTCGTGATGGCCGCCGACGGCAATGGCGATTACACGCGTGCCCTCGGACTCGAACTCGACGCCCGTGGGCACGGCATGGGAATGCGAGGCCAGCGCTTTGCGCTCGTCATCCAGGACGGTGTGGTCCGGCAGGTCTATGTCGAGGGGCCGGGCGAATTCAAGGTCTCGAGCGCCGACCATATCCTCGCGGAATTCAAGTGATCGGAGGACCCGTCTCCTTCCTGTACGCGGGTCTGCTCGGACTGCTGCTGATTGCCCTGTCGGTGACGGTCGTGCTGGCGCGCCGTCGATTCCGGGTCGGGCTCGGCGACGGCAACGACGAGGCCATGCAGCAGGCGGTCCGCGTGCAGGGCAATTTCACCGAGTACGTACCGTTTGCGGTCGTCCTGCTGATCATCGCCGAGATCACCGGCATGCCGCTTCCTGCCGTCCACGCGGCGGGCATCGTGCTGGTCGCGAGCCGGCTGATCCACGCCTGGGGGCTGTCGCACAGTCCTG
>JALYJS010000258.1 GCA_030799345.1 Pseudomonadota bacterium
GCGTGAGAGCGCCGCGCCGGTTACTAAGCGATTCATCGAGGACGTCAAAGCAAGTGGATTCGTTCAGCAGGCTCTCGCAAAAGCGGGCCTGCGCGGCGTGGTGATCGCCAGAGGCGAATAGTTCGTAGGAGCCCCAACCCTGAACGAGAACTAGAGGGAGGAGGCGATCATGACTCGAATAGCCGTGATCTGCATCGCGATAGCAGGTGCGATGGTGGGTACGTCCGCGTGCGCCGCGGAGACCTATCCCACGAAGCCCGTGCGCATGATCGTGCCCTCCATTGCAGGCGGCAACGCCGACATCCAGGCGCGCTACATCGCGGAGCGTCTGAGCGAGGCGCTCGGGAAGCAGTTCGTCGTCGACAATCGCGGCGGCGCGGCCGGAATAATCGGCATCGAGCTCGCGGCGCGCTCGCCCGCGGACGGCTATACCGTGATGCTCGTCGCGAACACGTTCACTGTGGCCCCCTCGCTCTTCCCGAAGCTTCCGTACGACTCGGTCAGGGATTTCCAGCCGGTCTCGCTGGTCGGCGAGACACCCTTGCTCTTCATCGGCAACACGGCGGTCGCCGCGAACAGCGTGAAGGAGGTGATTGCGCTGGCGAAAAGCCGTCCCGGGCAGTTGAACTACGGCACGACCGGCATCGGCTCCCCGTCGCACCTTGGGTGCGCGATGTTCGAGCTGATGGCCGGCGTCAAGCTCGTGCATGTGCCGTACAAGGGGATGCCGGCTTCGAACCTCGGCGTCATGACGGGCCAGATACAACTCGGCTTGCCGAGCGTGACGTCGGCGCTGCAGCACGTGAAAGTGGGAAAGCTGAAGGCCTTCGCGATCACCACGAAATCACGCTCGGCGCTCGTGCCCGATATCCCGACCATGGACGAAGCCGGCGTGCGCGGCTATGAAATGAGCATCTGGAACGGCATGGTCGTGCCGACGGGCACGCCCAAAGCGATCGTGAACCGGCTGCACGAGACGATCGTGCAGATTCTGAGATCGCCGCAGGCGCAGGAGCGTTATGCGAACGTCGGCGCCGAGATCCGTTACAACTCGCCCGAAGAGTTCCAGGCGCTGATCCGGGCCGAGATGGCAAAGTGGGCGAAGGTCATCAAGACGGCGGGGATTCGGGTGGATCAGTAGCTGCCTGCCGAGTCCTTTACAAACAGGAGGAATGCCATGCCAGTCATCGACGTTCAGGTCCATCCCTTCGATCGAAATCATCCCGGCCGGCCCTGGGCCAGCCCCTCGCACGGGCTGAACTCCGCCACGGGCGAGGAAATGGTCGCCGCCATGACCAGTGTCGGCGTCGATGGCGCGATTATGGTGTCGTCGTTCAGCGCCTATGAGTACGACCCGAGCTACGCGCTCGAGGTTTACAACACCTATCCGGACAAATTCCGGGTCGTGACACCGGTCGACGCAGCCGATCCGGCAATCGACGATGTGGTGGCGAAATGGGCGGCGACACAAGGCGCGCGCGGCATTCGCATACGCATGCGTGACGGCCTGCCGATGGACGCCGACCATCCTGGCCTGAACCGCGCGTTCGCCGCCGCTGGTAAGCATGGGTTGCCTGTCAATTTGCTTTGCTGGGGCATCCTGGACAAAGGCCTGCCGCACATCCAGCGGCACCCCGACACGGTCATCGTGATCGATCATCTCGGTCTTCTGCAACCAGCCCGACCGCCGGTTCCGCCCGACGTCTGGGCTGATCTGCCGAAGCTGCTCGCGTTGGCTCAATACGCGAACGTAAGGGTGAAGATCAGTGGCGCCTGCACGATGTCGCACCAACCGTTTCCCTACGACGACATCTGGGAACCGGTGCTGAGAATCATCGACGCGTTCGGGCTGGATCGTTGCATGTGGGGCACCGATTGGACGCGGGCGATCGGCATGCTGACCTATGAGCAGGGCGTCGCGCCGTTCCGCGAGACGAAGCGTCTGTCCGAGAGCGACAAGGCGGCGCTCATGGGCGGAACGTTGCAGAAAGTCTACAAATGGTGATGGGGCCGCGACGATCCAGCCAGGTCATATGGGCTTCCGGCACTACCAGGAACCGGTGTTGGGCATGCTGCTCCAGGGTTCGGCTGGCGGCAGCGCGCCGCCGGCCTGCAGCAGCTCGATGGAGATGCCGTCCGGCGTGCGGATGAAGGCCATGCGGCCGTCACGCGGAGGGCGGTTGATCGTCACGCCGTGGGCGATGAAGGCGTTGCAGGTGTCGTAGATGTTGTCTACGGCGTAGGCGAGATGCCCGAAATTGCGGCCACCAGGGTAAGGCTGGGGATCCCAGTTGTAGGTGAGTTCCAAGGCAGCCGCTTCATCGCCGGGTGCGGCAAGGAACACGTTGGTGTAGCGGCCCTTCTCGTCCGGACGGCGTCGGATCTCGTGCAGGCCGAGCACCTCGAAGAAGGCGATGCTGTCCTCCAGCGAACTGACGCGGATCATGGTGTGCAGATATTTGGTCATGGCGTGTCCTCGGGTCAGGGGTGGCATGCTCGTGGCGGCGCGACAGACACCATAACGCGAAACGGACGCATCCGGGCAAGGGTGAGACCACACGATGTGTCGGTAAGGGGAGATGCCTGCCTGCGATAGCTTTATGGGTGGTCGCGGGTATAAGCGAAAGCAAGTGAGGAGACTGC
>JALYJS010000270.1 GCA_030799345.1 Pseudomonadota bacterium
GCCGCCGCACAGATCAACGGTGCTGCGATCCCGATCGACGGAGGAAACTGCGCCTGAATGAGTTATTGACCAATGAGGATCGTGCCGGACTCGATCATCTGGCCGCCGGCCACCGGGGACTCCATGCGGGCGTTGTACGTCACGGTACCTGCTTTACCGAAACAAAGACTGGCACTTTCATTCGGTTTGATCGTGGTCGCCTCCTGCTGTCGTCGGAGGAGACTCGAGAATCCCGATTGACACGTCACGTCGTCCAGCGCTTCGCCCAGGAACTCGACAGTCACGGGCGTGCTTCGATGATTAACCCATCGGACTTCATCGCCCGGTTGAACCCGAAGGTTTTCCGGTGTCATCCTTGCTTCGAACTTCCCGTCGTGAATATTGCCGGTCCTGGTCGTGGATGCGATTGCGCCGACGCGCTTTGCTTGCCCCCTGTAGGCTGTCGTACCCATAGGGTGGTATTCGATGACGCGTTGCGCGTAGGCCGAGCGAGAGCGAAAGAAAGCAGGCATTACGACCGCCGGAGGCGGCATAGCATAAAGGCCGTGCGCCGGTAGTTCGGTGCGGTAACGCACACAGGGCGGGCAGCCGGTGACTGGGCGACGACGCTCAACTCGGGGGCAACAAAGCGGCCTTTTTAGACGTACCATCCGTGAAATGCGCCTCATGGTTCCCCTGACACCGCAAGTCGATCCAGCGCCCGACACGCGACTCCTCAGCGCGCTGATCGTCATTGCAGACCACGACAAGCAGGTCGCACTCGAGCAGTCGCTTCGCAGTGCAGGTTTCGTTGCCCGAGTTGCAGCCAACGGCGCAGACGCGCTTCGGTCGGCAATGGAAGTCCCGGACATCATCGTTCTCGACCACGGCCTGCCCGATATGAACGGCGTTGAGGTCTGCTCGCGTCTCAAGACTAATGCCGCAACGGCCGTAATTCCGGTTCTGCACATTTCTGATCATCCGGTTGGAGACGAAGTCTTCCTGAAGAATCCGGTGGACACCGCTGAGTTGCTGGCTTCGGTCCGATCTTTGCTTCGTGAGCGCCAAAGCCAGCAGGAGTTCAGCAATTTTCTGGAGGCGGCGCCGGACGCCGTGGTCATCGTCGATCAAGTCGGCAAGATCGTTCGCGTGAATGGACAGACGGAAAGGATTTTTGGCTGGCGTCGGGACGAACTGCTGGGGCAGGAGGTGGAGATTCTCGTGCCGGCACGATTCCGACAAAACCACCGAGAACAGCGTGCCGGTTTCGTGGCTCATCCGAACACCCGTGCAATGGGCGCGGATTTGAAGTTGCGTGGCGTGCGGAAAGATGGCAGTGAGTTCCCGGTCGAGATCAGTCTCAGCCCGATTCGCGACCATGCGGGCATGCACATCGCGAGCATCGTGCGGGATGTCACCGACCGGACTCGAATTGAAGCGGCGTTGCAGGACTCGGAGGTTCGTTATCGGCGGCTCTTTGAATCCGCCAAAGACGGTATCCTCATACTCGACGGCGATACTCTGAAAACCCTCGATGCCAATCCGTTCATGACGGAGTTACTGGGCTACACACACGACGAGTTTCTGGGCAAAGAGCTATGGGAGATAGGATTCTTCGGCGACAAGAATGCCAGTCAGGCCGCTTACCAGGAATTGAAACGGAAGGGCTACATCCGTTACGACCACTTGCCGCTTGAAACCAAACGCGGGGAGAAGGCCGAAGTGGAGTTCGTCAGCAACATCTACCAGGTGGATGGCAGGAACGTCGCCCAGTGCAACATCCGCGACATCAGCGAACGTAGCCGCCTGGAACGGAGCCTGAAAGAAAAAACGGATGCGTTGGCCGACTTGCACCGCCGCAAGGATGAGTTCCTGGCGATGCTCGGTCATGAACTCCGCAACCCGCTCGCTCCGATCTCCAACGCAGTGCATCTTCTCGGTCTTGGGACGAACGAGGAGCCGCTCCAGCAGAAAGCCCGAAACATCATTCAACGGCAATTGACTCAACTCACTCACCTGGTCGATGACCTGATGGAAGTATCCCGCATTACTACCGGCAGGGTTCGACTTCGACTGGATCGAATCATCGTGAGCGGCGTCGTGGATCGTGCCGTGGAGTCGACTCGCCCATTGTTCAAGCAACACCGTCATGAACTCACGGTCACATTGCCCCCGAAAGCGATCTGGCTGTACGCCGACGCTTCCCGGCTGGAGCAGGTGCTGGTAAACCTGCTTTCCAACGCCGCTAAATTCACCCAGGACGGCGGTCATATCTGGTTGACCGTCCAGGAAGACGGATCGGATTGTGTGTTGAAGGTTCGTGATACCGGTGTCGGAATCGCTCCCGAACTTCTGCCGCGTATCTTCGATCTGTTCACGCAGGCTGAACGGACGCTGGACCGCTCACATGGCGGTCTGGGTATCGGACTGGCGTTAGTGCAACGACTGGTGGAGATGCACCACGGTAACGTGGAGGCCCACAGTACTCTGGGCCAAGGCAGCGAGTTCGTCGTGCGTCTGCCAATGTTGCTGGCTGCCGAACCGCAAGCGCCCTCGCCTCAGGTCGAAATGACCAAACCGGCTGGCCCTTCTTTGCAGGTGCTGGTGGTGGATGACAACGTTGATACGGCCGGTAGCCTGGCGATGCTCCTTGAGGCGTCCGGGCATGAAGTGCGGATGGCTCATGACGGCCCGACCGCCCTGGAAGCGGCTCTCAATTACCATCCCAATGTGATGCTTCTGGACCTGGGCTTGCCGGGACTCAATGGATTCGAAGTAGCGAAGCGGTTGCGTCAGCAACCCGTGTGCCAGAACGTCGTGCTGGTTGCCATGACCGGGTATGGGCAGGAAGCGGACCGCCAGCGTTCGTTCGACGCCGGGTTCAACCACCACCTGGTCAAACCTGCTGATTTTGGAAAGGTGCAGGAAATCCTGGCCACGGTTTCGGCGAAGGCGCCTAAAGGAAGTCCCTGCGAACTCGCTTGAGCGCTAGGCAGGAAGCGTAAGGCGGATCGTGCTGCCTGCGCCGGGATTGTTCTCCGCCCAGATGGTTCCTCCATGAGCATCGACGAGGCACCGGGATATATACAGGCCGAGGCCCAGTCCGCCGTGATCGTTCCCCGCCGCCTGTGAAAATCGTTCGAAAATCGACTCGAGCGCTTCTTCGGGGATGCCCGTACCAGTATCCGCGCAGGAGATCCGGACCCCGGAGCCGTCGCGTTCGCCGCTCAGGGTGACCTTCCCGCCCCGCGGCGTAAACTTGAGCGCGTTCGAGATGAGATTACCCAGGACCTGCAGCATGCGGTCATGGTCGAACGCCGCAGAGAGTGGAGCATCGCACCTGTTCTCCAGCAGTACGCCTCTGGCAGAGGCGCTCGCCTGGAAGCTGTCCACCGCTTCCCGCAGCAGGGAAGCGAGGTCGCCGCGGGATGGCGCGACAGCGAGCTTGCCGGCATCGATGCTGGTGATGTCTACCAGGTCGCAGATGAGCCGGTTCATGCGCGCAGCGTAGCGTCCGATGCGCAGGGTCTCCACGAGCGTATTTCCACCATTCTCATCTTGGAGCGCGCGCGTGGAGAGCACGGCCGAACTGGTGACGATCCCGCCAAGCAGGTCCCGGAGGTCGTGCGTGACGATCGCCAGGAAATCGTCGCGATTGACGAGCGCATCATCGGAGCGGATGCGCTCGGCGCGCAGAGAGTGGTCGGTAGACTCCCGCTCCAGCGGAAGAAAATCGTGCTGCGGGCGCACTTGCTGCTGGCGCTCCTCGCTCAAAATTGCGTCGGCGGTGTCGCGCTCATCGCGGAGCGCGTCGTCTGCAATCTCCCTTTCCTCGCGCAGGATTGCCCTTGCCGCGCGGCCCGCGTCCGGCGCGCGTGACTTGTCTGCCGTTTCGCGAGCCACACCGAGGACGGCGTCGGCATGTTCGCGCGCCGCGCTGATTACCGCGTCCGCATTGTCGCGTGCGCGGTCGACAATGGCATCAGCTTGCTGCGTGGCTTTCTCATGTCTTGCGGCTACCGCCTGGTCGGTCCGGATCCGCTCCAGTCGCAAACTTTCGTCGGTCTGGTTCCGTTCCGGAGCCAGGGTCGAACCGCGAGAGACTGCACGAGCGCCGCGCGCGAGGCTGCCCAGCGCTCCCTTCGTGCCGCCTGAAACTTTCTTCCAGCTTTCCTGGACCTTGTCCCAACTCATGCGAGGGCAACCATTCGATTTGAACTGCACCAGATTGACTCAAAAGTATGCGCTTTCCCATCGACCTGGACCAAATACTTCGCGCAGCCGGCTACAAGCCTCCTTCCGGCTGACCGCCAGAACGCAGGCTGCGAGCCGTCTTTTCCAGATACGCGTAGGCGGCGAGCGCGACCACGAACGGCACGAGGTAGTAGAGGACACGAAAAACGAGCAGGGCCGCGAGCAACTCGCTGCTGTCCACGCGCTGGCCGAGCAGGGTCACAAACACCACCTCGGTGATGCCGAGGCCGCCCGGTATATGGCTCCAGACGCCCGCGATCGCGCTGATCATGAGAACTGGCATTACAGCAAGCCACCCGACGTCACCCGGCAGGAGCCAGGTGATCAATGCCCCGATGACGCTCCAACTCGCGAGGGACAGAGCGAACTGGAC
>JALYJS010000295.1 GCA_030799345.1 Pseudomonadota bacterium
GCTTCAGGAAACCGATCATTGAGCGGGCGTCGGCGGCGGCACCGCGATTCCCTTGGCCTGCAGCACGGCCCGCAGCCGGACGGGATGGTCGGTGATCAGGCCATCGATACCGAGCGCGAGCGCACGCTCCATGTCTGCCGGCTCATTGACGGTCCACGGGATGACCGCGAGGCCCAGTGCCTGCGCTTCGGCGACCAGCGCCGGAGTCAAATCGAGCGCGTGCGGCGACCAGACCGCTGCGCCCAGCGCCTTGACGGTTTTCGGCACCGAGCCGCCGTGATCGTCCACTTCGAAGCCGCCGAGCCAGATCGAAGCTCCGGGCTTGCCGATCTCCATCGTGTCCTCGCCCGGCTGCTGGTCGGTAAGCGCGACGATCGCGATCTCGGGTGCGATCCTCTTTGCGTGCACGAGCGTGCGCCAGTCGAAGGACTGGATGGTCGTCCGCGATTCCATGCCGGCCGCGCGGATCACCTCGATGAGCGCCGCGGCAAAAGCTTCCGGCGCCACTGTCGCCTCGGGCTGCGTCGGATCGATCTTGGTTTCGATGTTGAAGCGCACCTCGCGGTTGCCGCTCTTCCGCACAAGCTCAAACAGATCCGCCAGGCGCGGGATGCGTTCCCCATCCACGGGCTGCTGTTCCGGAAAACTCAGGGCATAGTCGCTGCCGGGGCGCAGCCGCCCCACGTCGTACTGTTGCAGTTCCGCATAAGTCAGCTCGCGTATCAGCGGTCCCGGCTCAGCCAGGAACTGCCCTTTGTCATCGCGGGTATGGTCGGGATTGAGCGCGCGGTCGTGACTGACCACGACCACGCCGTCCCGGGTCACTCCGCAGTCGAGCTCAAGTGTCGTCACTCCGATCGCGAGCGCTTGGGCGAAGCCCGCCAGCGTGTTTTCCGGCCAGAGCGCCCGTGCGCCCCGGTGGCCCTGGAGATCGAAGACGGTGCCCGGCCCGGTTTCAGGTGCGGGCGGCGTGGCCGGCGTGCACGCAGAGACCAGTGCCAGCGCGCTGGCCGCCATTGCGGTTGCAAGTTTCATCAGGATATTCCCCGCTCTTTCAGCCGCGCGCCGCCAGCGCGCCCACGATTTCGGTCTCGCCGCAGACGCCGAGCACGGCGCCGCCTTCGGCCAGCAGCACCGGATGGCCGGTCTTCCGGCGCAACTCTATCAATGACTGGAGCGACAGCGTCGCCGGCGCGATGACGACGGCCCGTTCATCCGCGGCGCAGTCCGCGTCACTGTCGACGATACGCAGCGGATGCGGCTCGCCGTTGAACCGCAGCTCGAGTGGCGCCCGGGCGGTATCGAGCTTCAGCCGGTAGCGACCTTGATCGTCGAGGCAGAGCGCCCCGTCGGCCCGCGCCATCTGGTCGCAGCCACGCATCACCATGGCGCCGGTCAGCACGGTCAGCGGATTCATGTGCCGCACGAACTCGGCGACGTAATCGTCGGCCGGGCGCATCACGATGTCCTGCGCGGTGCCCGTCTGGACAATGCGGCCATGCTGCATAATCGAGATGCGGTCGCCGAGATGCAGCGCCTCGTCGAGATCGTGGCTGACGAACAGGATGGTTTTCTTGACGCGTTCCTGCAGCGCCAGCAGTTCGTCCTGCAGCTTGCCGCGGATAAGCGGATCGAGCGCGGAGAACGGCTCGTCCATCAGCAGGATGTCCGCCTGGGTCGCAAATGCGCGCGCGAGACCTACGCGCTGCTGCATGCCGCCGGACAGTTCACCCACATCCCGGTCCGCCCATTGGGACAGGCCGACCAGCTCGAGCTGTTCCGCGACGATGCGTTGGCGCTCGGCGGGCGTCTCGCCCCGCAGTTCTAGGCCGAAGCCGACATTCTCGGCGACGCTGCGCCACGGCAGCAGCGCGAATTGCTGGAAAACCATGGCAATGCGCTCGCGCCGCAGCCGGCGCAGGGCCGCTGCGCCGCAGTGGCCGACGTCGATCCGTCCGCTGGCGTCGTCGACCAATACGCTGCCGCGGGTAACGGCCGTCAGGCCGTTGGCGGCCCGCATCAAGGTGGATTTTCCGGAGCCCGACAGCCCCATCATCACGCAGATCTCGCCCGGCGCGATGGCGAGACTCGCGCCCGCAACGCCGACCACGACGCCACAGGCGGCGGCTATCTCCTCGCGCGTCGAACCTGCATCCAGCCTTTGCAGCGCATCGCCGATGGCTCGCGCGCCTTTCTTCCCCTGTTCGCGCGCGAACAGGATGTCCACGTCCCGGAATTCGAGCGCGGCACTCATCGCGGCACGCGGGCGTGGCGGGGCCGGCTCACCCGGTCGAGGATGATCGCCAGCAGCACGATGGCGATGCCCGCTTCGAAACCGACGTCGATCTGCACGCTGTTGAGCGCGCGCACGACCGGCACGCCGAGACCGCCGGCACCGACCAGCGCCGCGATCACGACCATCGACAGGCTCAGCATGATGCACTGGGTGACGCCGGCGAGGATCGTCGGCATGGCGCTCGGCAGCTCGATCTTCCACAGCCGCTGCATTGGCGTCGCGCCGAAGGCGTCGCCCGCTTCCAGCAATGGCTGCGGCACCGACGAAATCCCGAGATGCGTGAGGCGGATCGGCGCTGGCAGCGCAAAGATGACGGTCGAGATCAGTCCGGGGACGACGCCGAGCCCGAACAGGACCAGCGTCGGGATGAGGTAGACGAAAGTCGGCAGCGTCTGCATCAGGTCGAGCACCGGTCGCAGCGCGTCGTACAGGCGCGGCCGATGCGCGGCCGCGATGCCGAGCGGCACGCCGATCAGCGTCGCGAACAGCGCGGACACGAACACCAGCGACAGCGTTTCCAGCGTCGCCGCCCAATAACCCTGATTCATGATGAACAGGAGCGCCGCGACGATGAAGAGTGCAAGCCCCATCGAGCGATGCAGCAGCCAGGCGAGCCCCGCGACCAGCAGGATCAGGAGCCACGCCGGCGTACCGGACAGCAGCGCGTTGACCGCATTGACGGAACCGCCGACGACCAACGAAGTGCCGGCAAAGAATGCCTCGCCGTGAGACTTCAGGTAGTCAATGCCCGCGGCGACGGCGCGACCGAACGGTATCTTGTGCGTAGTGACCCAATGCTCAAATCCTCTCCCCGTGACTGCTGCCGGCATTGACGCAGTTCCCTCCAGGGCAGGCCTGCCGTCGAAGGTAGTGACGCCCTCATACCAGGTGGCGAGCGCCGCCGGATTGGCATCGAGCCATTCCGCGGCCGCAGCCTCGGGCGCGAGCTTGCGCTCCAGGATGCCCGCCATGATCTCGCTCTCGCCGCGCAGCGTGAATCGCAGGTTGCGCAGCAGGCGGCCAACATTCGGGCACTCGCGCAGGTAACCGGCGCGGACATT